>NZ_LEKG01000288.1:0-5174 GCF_001029515.1 Micromonospora sp. RV43
CTCGTCGGCGGGGTGCTGGTGGGCGGCGTGCTGGTCGGCGGGGTGGTCGGGCCGGACCCGCCGAAGTCCACGTCGCTGCACAGGTAGTAGGACTGGTCCAGGTGGCTGGCCTGCCAGATCGTGTAGACGACGTGCCGGCCGGTGCGGCCCGGCGCGTTCGCCGGGATCTGGATCGACACGCCGTCCACCTCACGCGTCCACTGGCTGGCCGGTGTGTTGCCGATCTGGCCGACCAGTTCCAGGTCGCTCCAGCGCAGCGGCGAGGTGAGCGCGTTGTAGCCCTGCTTGGTCACGTACACCCGGATGTAGTCGGCACCGTGGCTGGCCTGGTCGAAGAACTTGACCCGGAAGTTGTTGGTCACCGGCACGGTCTTCCAGGCGCCGACCGTGTCGAGCGCGTTGTACCGGCCGCTCTGGGTGCGGCCGCCGCTGCAGAGCTGCCCGTCCGGGATGGCGCCCTGGTGGTTGCCGGCCACGCCCTCGCGGAACAGGCCGTTCCAGTTCCACATGGCGTTCGGGTCGGCCTGCCACGCCTGCCAGCACATCGGATCCTGGGTGGCCATGGCCGGGTTCTGGAAGTCACCGCCCCAACGCTGCCAGCAGCTGTAGCTGCGCGACGCCGGGTCGACCACCGACCCGTGCGCCGAGGCCGGGCCGGAGAACGCGGTGGTGAGCAGCGCCGCGACGACCGCGCAGACGCCGAGGATCGCCGCCGCGAGCGGTAGCGGGCGGCGGTACGGAGTGGACATGGAAAGCCTCCGGGATGGGGTGTCGGTGCACGACGCCCGGACTCGGGAGTTGCCCTCTCCCGCGTGGCGGCTCCGCCCGCACGCTGCCACAGAAAGCGACAAACGTCAATGAGTTGGGTCGCGGCGCATCGGAGTGTGCGGGATGCCGTCCTCGACGTAGCCGGGGCCGCTGACCTCGAAGCCGAGCCCTTCGTAGAAGCCGACCAGATGCGTCTGCGCGTCGAGCACGCACGGCCGGTCACCCACCACGGCGAGCGCCTCGGTCATCAGCGCGCCGGCCAGGCCCGCGCCGCGGGCCGCCGGCGCCACCACCACCCGCCCGATCCGTGCGACGCCGCCGGGGTCGGCCAGGATCCGCAGGTACGCGACCACGGCGCCGTCGCGGCTCAGCCACAGGTGGCGGGTGCCGGGTTCGACGTCCCGGCCGTCCAGTTCCGGGTACGGGCAGGACTGCTCGACCACGAACACGTCGATGCGCAGCCGGAGCAGGTCGTGGAAGGTGCTGGTGTCCAGGTCGGCGAAGCTTGCCAGGTGGGACTCGACGGGCATCGGCCCAGGGTAGGCGGCGCGTCTCCGCCCGGTCGTGCTCCCCCTGGCGCGGCACGTCGGCTCGGCGCGCCGGGCCGGCGCGGTCCCGGTGTGCCGGCTCAACGCGCGGCGGTTCGGCGTGGCCGGGCCGGCGCTGCTCAGCCCTTCGACGTGCGCAGCCCGGTGGCGGTGGCGGTGACGGCGCGCTCGAACCAGGTGCCGGTGTCGGCCGCCGAGCGGGTCCAGACCGCGACGCACTGGGTCACCCGGCCGTGGTGCAGGCAGCCGTAGCGGTGCGGGAAGCGCGTGCCGTCGGACACGGTCATGGTCGCCGACACCACCCGGCCCGGCACGCCCAGCCCGGCGGGCAGGTCCCCCGCGGTGTGCCCGGTGGTCACCTGGCCCTCCTCCTCGTCGCGCTCGCACGCCTCCAGCAGGCCGAAGACCTGCCGTACCGCGTCCGCGGCGGCCGCCTCGTCCGGGTAGACCACGGTCTCCTGGGCGATCTCGACGAACTCGCCGGCCGGGGTGCCCTCCGGCGTGACGAAGACCCGGGTGGACGCGACGAGCCGCCGGTCGAGCAGGGGCAGCGGGCGACCGCAGACGACACCGTCGGAGTCGAGCCGCTCACTGGCGTGCTCGGGTTCTTCGGCCAGGCCGGCCAGGCTGCCGGTCGCGGCGTACCGGTCGCGCAGCGCCGCGGCGGCCCCGCCGTCGGTGGGTGAGGGCGCGGCCAAGGCGGGCGCGGGGGCGGTGGCGGGCTCGGTGGTGGAACCGCAGCCGGCGAGGACGGCGACCAGGGCCACCGCGATGATCAACCGTCGGGACACCGGAGGGATGCTAGACGGAGATCGACGCCGGTGCCGCCCCGGGAGCGCCCGCGTCAGGCGGGGCGGGCGCCGACCGCGTCGCGTACCTCGGCGCCCTGCTCGCCCTCGACGGCGCGGGCGCAGTGGGCGCAGCAGAAGAAGCGGCCGGAGACCTCGACGCCGTGCCCGACGATCTTGATCTGGCAGTGCTCGCAGATCGGCGCCATCTTGTGCACCGCGCACTCGAAACAGTCGAACGTGTGCCGCGACCCGTCGACGGTGCGCACCTCGAACGCCATCCAGTAGTCGTTGCCGCAAACCTCGCAGGCAGCCATGCGAAACCCCCCGAAAACGGACCTGTCATCCGAGAGTCGCGCAGACGACACCTTCGAGCAACCGGAACCGGCGAACCTGATCCGGCCCCACGGCGAGTCGCTCCCGGCGTGTCGCGCGTTGACTGCTGTGACCGCCGAAAATCCCCGGAGGATTCGTGATCAAGCGCAACAAGCTCTTCGGCAACCAGACCCGGGTGACGTTCTCGCTGCCCCGGGACACCCCGGCCGGCACGGTGAGCGTGGTCGGCTGCTTCAACGGCTGGGAGCCCGGCCGGCACGAGCTGGTGCCGCGCCGCGACGGCACGCGTACCGTGACGGTCCGGCTGAAGCCGGGGGAGTACCGCTTCCGCTACCTCGCCACCGGCGGGGTGTGGCTGGACGACGAGGCCGCCGACCAGGTGGACGAGGCCGGCGGCCTGCTGCGGCTCTGACGCCGCCGTCAGCCGGCGCTGGGCTCCAGCCGCACCGAGATCGAGTTGACGCAGTGCCGGGTGTCCTTCGGGGTGAAGCCCTCACCCTCGAAGACGTGCCCGAGGTGGCTGTCGCAGCGCGCGCAGCGGATCTCCACGCGCCGCATGCCGAGCGTGTTGTCCGGGATCTCCTTGACCGCGCCCGGGATGGCGTCGTCGAAGCTCGGCCAGCCGCAGTGCGAGTCGAACTTGTCCTGGCTGCGGAACAGTTCCAGCCCGCAGGCCCGGCAGTGGTAGACGCCGGGGGTCTTGGTGTCGACGTACTCACCGGTCCAGGGCGCCTCGGTGCCGGCCTCGCGGAGCACCCGGAACTCCTCGGGGCTCAGCCGGACGCGCCATTCGTCCTCGGTACGGGGCAGTTCGTTGTCGGAAAGACTCACCGTTCCACGGTACGTCGGGTGTCGGTGGCATCGCATATGGTCGCGTGATGGCGGGCAAGGGTGCGGTCGAGGAGATCGAGGTAGCCGGGCACGCGGTGCGGCTGAGCAGCCCCGATCGGGTGATCTTCCCGCAGCGCGGCTTCACCAAGGCCGACGTCTTCCGCTACTACCTGGCCGTCGGCGACGGGATCATGCGCGCCCTGCGCGACCGGCCGACCACGCTCCAGCGCTTCCCCGACGGCATCGAGGGGGAGATGTTCTTCCAGAAGCGGGTGCCGCAGCGGGGCGTGCCCCCGTGGGTCAGCACCGCGCGGATCGCCTTCCCCAGCGGCCGCCCGGCCGACGAGCTGTGCCCGGCCGACCTGGCGCACGTGGCCTGGGCGGCGCAGATGGGCACGGTGGTGTTCCACCCGTGGCCGGTGCGCGCCGCCGACACCGACCGCCCCGACGAGCTGCGCGTCGACCTCGACCCGCAGCCCGGCACCGACTTCGCCGACGCGGTGACCGCCGCCGGTGAGCTGCGCGGTCTGCTCGACGAGCTGGGCGTGCCCGGCTGGCCGAAGACCTCCGGCGGCCGGGGCGTGCACGTCTACCTGCGCATCCAGCCGCGCTGGACGTTCGTGGAGGTACGCCGCGCCACCATCGCGCTGGCCCGGGAGCTGGAACGCCGCCGCCCCGAGCTGGTCACCACCGCCTGGTGGAAGGAGGAGCGCGGCGAGCGCGTCTTCGTCGACTTCAACCAGATGGCGCGGGACCGCACCATCGCCTGCGCGTACTCGCTGCGCGCCAACGCCCGCGCCACCGTCTCCACCCCCGTCGGCTGGGACGAGCTGCCCGAGGTCGAGCCGGACGACTTCCACCTGGGCACGGTGCCGGCCCGGTTCGCCGAGCGCGGCGACCCGCACGCCGGCATCGACGACGCCCCGTGGGACATCACGCCGCTGCTGGAGTGGGCCGAGCGGGACGCCGCCGACGGGCTGGGCGACATGCCGTACCCGCCGGAGTACCCGAAGATGCCCGGCGAGCCGAAGCGGGTCCAGCCGTCCAAGGACCGCGACCGCCCCCGCTCCTGACGCGGCCCCTGCTCGAGTGCCGCCGGCTCAGGCGGGAGCGGTGAGCATGCTCCGCACCGAGGCGACGATGTGCCGGGGGCGGCGGTAGAGGTCGGTGGCGGTGTAGACCCGCATGCGCCAGCCGTGCTCGGCCAGCCAGTTGAGCCGGGAACGGTCGTGGTGCAGCCGGCCGGGGTCGAGGTGGGAGGCGCCGTCGTACTCCAGGCCGATGCGCCGGTCACGATAGCCCAGGTCGAGGCGGTAGATCGGGATCCCGTCCCGGTCGGGAACCCACAGTTGCGGCTCCGGCGGCGGCAGCCCGCCGTCGATCAGCAACAGACGCAGTTGGCTCTCCTGCCGGCACTCCGGGCGCGGGTCGGCGAGCGCGATCAGTTCCCCTGCCTGCCGTACTCCCCGCAGACCGGCGTGCCATGCCACCTCGGTGAGCAGGTCGTCGCGGCGGCAGGCGCCGGCGCGGAGGCAGAGGTCGAGCACCGGCAGCGCGTCCGCCCGCCGGAGCACCCGGGCCAGATCCACGGCGCAGCGGGCGGCGGGCGCGCAGGGGATGCCGGCGATCTCCACCGCGTCCGGCACCGGCAGCACCGTCTGATGCGTCACCACGCCCCGGATGCGCCGGGCGCTCACGCCGGGCGGCACGATCACGTGCACCCGGTCGCCTGGAACCGCCCCGAACCGGTGCAGTCTCGCGCCGGTGTGGAACCCCGCGACGGTTCCCGGCGGCAGTCGCCGGAACAGGGCGCGCAACCGGCTCTTCTCGTCGTCGGTACAGCCGTACACACCCCGGGACAGCCGGCCCAGCCGTCCCGCCCCCACCTGGTGCCGTACCGCCC
>NZ_LEKG01000028.1:0-53246 GCF_001029515.1 Micromonospora sp. RV43
CGGAGCCGTCGCATTGACACGCCCCGCCTGCCCGGTCTGCGCCCATCCCGTCGATCAGATGCGACGAAGCCTCGGCGTTATCGCCGCGTACCCGTGCCTGCACTGGCTCACCCCGGCGCAGGCGATGCGGGTGCTGGTGACCGGGGCGACCGGGCGGCTCGGGCGGGTGGCGGTGCCGCGGCTGCGGGACGAGGGCTTCACGCTGCGCGCGATGAGCCGCGGACCGCGTACCGGGGACGGGGTCGAGTGGGTGACCGCCGACCTGGCCACCGGCGCCGGGCTGGCGGAGGCGGTCGCCGGGGTGGACGCGGTGCTGCACCTGGCTTCGTCGCCGCAGCGGCGCACCCACGACATCGACGTGCTCGGCACCCGCCGGCTCGCGGTGGCGGCCGGTCACGCCGGGGTACGTCACCTGGTCTTCGTGTCGATCGTCGGCGTCGACCGGGTGCCGCTCGGCTACTACCGGCACAAGCTCGCGGCTGAGCAGGTCGTGGCCGCCGGACCGGTGCCGTGGAGCGTGTTGCGGGCGACCCAGTTCCCGGAGTTCCTGGAAGGGCTGCTCAGCGGCGCGAGCCGCCTCGGCCCGGTGATCGGGGACCGGGCCGTGCTCGCCCAGCCGGTCGACCCCGGTGAGGTGGCGGACCGGCTCGCCGTCCTGCTGCTGGCCGGGCCGTCGAACCGGGTGGAGGACTTCGGCGGACCGGAGGTGCTGCGCTACGACGAGGCGGCCCGTGCCTGGCTCGCGGCGCGCCGGGTACGCCGTCCGCTGCTGCCGGTCCGGATCCCCGGCCGGCTCGGACGGGAGCTGCGCGCGGGTGGTCTCACCACGACCGCCACGCCGACCGGCGCCCGGACCTGGGCCGACCACCTCGCTGACACGTACGGGGGAACCGCCGGAAGATGAGAAACGGTCGGGTCCGCACCGGCCTACGGTGACCGCATGCTGGTCTTCGTCGCCACAGTGGTCCTGTACGTCTTCGGTTTCGTCTTCCTCTACGGCGTGATCCGGGTCGGCGTCCGGCACGGCATCGAGGACGCCGAGGCGAACCGTCCCGAGGTGCTGCGCCGCCGGCAGCTCACCACGACCGAGAGCCGGGACTTCGCGCAGGAGAACGCGTTCCTCACCAATCCCAACTGAAGGGCGGGAGCGGGGTCCGGCCGGTCGATCCGCCGGGCGGGTGCGAGGATCGCGGCATGATGGGGACGCTGAAGACGGAGCCGGCCCGCACCCGGCTCGACCTGCTCGCCCCGCCGGTCGCCGCGGCCCTGCAGGATTGGCCGGCCGAGGCCCCGGTGGACGTGGACGACGTACTGGTCGCCCCGATCGACGCCGACCTGGCCGACACCGCTGCCTTCTGCGAGGCGTACGGGGTGGGGCTGGAGGAGTCGGCCAACTGCGTGGTGGTCGCCGGCAAGCGCGGCGGCGAGACCCGGTACGCGGCCTGTGTCGTGCTCGCCACCACCCGCGCCGACGTCAACGGTGTGGTCCGCAAGCTGCTCGACGTGCGCAAGGCGAGCTTCGCGCCGATGGCCGAGGCGGTCGAGTCGAGCGGCATGGAGTACGGCGGCATCACGCCGATCGGCCTGCCGGCGGACTGGCCGATCCTCGTCGACTCCCGGGTGATCGCCACGCCGCACGTGATCATCGGTTCGGGCGTACGGCACAGCAAGATCGCCCTGCCCGGGCCGGCGCTCGGCGCGCTGCCCGGGGCGAGGGTGGTGGAGGACCTGGCCAGGCCGGCCTAGGTCCTCATCCGCATCGATCTTGTTCCACGTGAAACATCAGGCTGCCGCTTCGCGCTGCGCCACCTCGCGCAGCGCGGCGAGCAGCGTCTCCGGCTCCTGGGCGCCGGTGACCGCATACTTTCCGTCCAGCACGAAGGTCGGCACGCTGGAGACGCCGAGCTGGTGGGCGGTGCTCAGGTCGGCGGCGACCTCCCGGCGGCCCAGGTTCGACTCCAGGTACTGCCGCGCCTCGGTCTCGTCCAGCCCGGCCTCGCCGGCCAGCGTGACGAGCGCGTCGATCGAGCCGACGTCGACGCCGTCGTGGAAGTGCGCCCGGTAGAGCCGCTCGACCATCTCGGCGGAGCGCCCGTGCTCGGTGGCGAAACGCACCAGCCGGTGCGCGTCGAACGTGTTCGCGGCCACCGCCCGGTCGAACCGCAGGTCCAGGCCCGCGCCCGCGGCGACGCCCGTCACGTGCGCGGCCATGCCCTCGGCCTTGTCCCGCCCGCCGAACTTGTCGCCGAGCGCCTCCAGCAGCGGCTTCGGCTCGGTGACCGGAGTCGGGTCCAGCTGGAACGGCCGGAACCGGACGTTCACCTCGCCGTCGTACGACTCCAAGGCCTGTTCCAGCCGGCGCTTGCCGATCCAGCACCAGGGGCAGACCACGTCGGCGTAGATCTCGATGTCCATGACCAGCGACAACCCGCGGGTCAGGAGATCTGTTCCCGGACCTGGCGCTTGAGCCGGGCCAGGATGGCGGTGCCGCCGCGTACGCGCAGCGGGCTGATCGCCTGCGCCAGGCCCATCCGCTGGTAGAGGTCGTCCGGTACGGCGAGCACCTCCTCGGCGCTCGCCCCGGCCAGCCCTTCGGCGAGGATGCCGGCGAACGCCCGGGTGGTGGGCGCCTCCGGCGGGCAGTCGAACACAGTGCTCACGGTCTTGTCCGCGTTCACCTCGGCGCGCAGGAAGAACGCAGTCTGGCACTCGGGGACCTGCTCCAGTTCCTCCCGGTTCACACCCTCGGGCAGGGGCGGGATCACGTCCGCGAACTCCAGCAGCATCTCCAGGACGACGTCGCGGGGCGCGGCGGCGAACTCGTCGACGATCTCGGCCAGCTTGGTCGGCATCTCGGGCATGGGTCGAGGCTATCCGCCGCCGCGCGTCGCCACCCGGCGGTGCCGAGCGGGGCCCCGCCGCACGTGCGGAGCCCGCGCTCACACGTTCGGCGCGGCCTCGCTGATGTCGCTGAGTGCCGAGTGGGGGTCGAGCTGCATGGCGAGGTCACCGAGGGAGACGATGCCGACGAGCTTGCGGTCGCTGTCGCACACCAGCACCCGGCGGATGTTGCGCTCGCGCATCAGCGCCGCCGCCTCGTTCGCCGTGCAGTGCTGTTCGATCATCACCACCTCGCGGGTGATGATCGAGCCGATCGTGGTGGTGCCGGGGTCGGCACGCTCGGCCACCGCCCGGACCACGATGTCGCGGTCGGTCAGCATGCCGGCGAGCGTGGCCCCGTCGGTCACCACCACGTCGCCGATGTCCGACTCCTTCATCACCCGGGCCGCCTCGTCCAACGGGGTCTCCGCCGAGAGGTAGACCACCTGCCTGGTCATCACGTCACTGACGCGGAACATGAGAGCCTCCGAACGCTTTGGTCGATCCGTCTGCGGTACCCGGTGGCGCGCTCGCTACACCCCGTCGCGGCGCGTCGCGCCCGCCTCGTCGCGCAGGCGCTCCACGATGGCCTCCACCGGCAGCTCGGTGCGCTCGCCGGTGGCCCGGTCGCGCAGTTCCACGTACCCCTCGGCCAGGCGGCGGCCGACCACGACGACGCGCGGGATGCCGATCAGCTCGGCGTCGGTGAACTTCACCCCGGCGGACACGTGCGTGCGGTCGTCGACCAGCACCCGCAGGCCGGCGGCGGCGAGGCGCCCGCCGAGGTCGAGCGCCGCGTCGAGCTGCGGCCCCTTCCCGGCGGCGATCAGGTGTACGTCGCACGGCGCGACCGCCGCGGGCCAGACCAGCCCCCGGTCGTCGTGGTGCTGCTCGGCCACTGCGGCGACCGCCCGGGACACGCCGATGCCGTAGCAGCCCATCGTGGGCCGGACCGGCTTGCCCTCGGGGCCGAGGACGTCGACCGCGAACGCGTCGGTGTACCGGCGTCCGAGCTGGAAGATGTGCCCGATCTCGATGCCCCGCCGGATGGTCAGCTCGCCGTCGGCGCAGGCAGGGCAGCTGTCGCCGGGCCGCACCTCGGCGGCCTCGATCGTGCCGTCCGGTACGAAGTCGCGCCCGCACACCACGTCGGTGGCGTGCCGGCCCGGCTCGTTCGCGCCGGTCAGCCAGGAGGTGCCGGGCACCACGCGGGGGTCGACCAGGTAGCGGATGCCGTGCTTGGCCAGGATCTGCGGGCCGATGTAGCCGCGGACCAGCTCCGGGTGCGCGTCCCAGTCCTCGAAGACCGCCACTGTGGCCGGGGCGAGCACCGCCTCGACCCGCTTGAGGTCGACCTCGCGGTCGCCGGGCAGGCCGATCACCAGCGGTTCGCCCTGTTCGGCGCCGGCCCGTCGGACGGTGAGGACCACGTTCTTCAACGTGTCGGCGGCGGTCCAGCCGGTGCGCCCGCCCAGCTCCCGGGCCTCGGCCAGCTCAACCAGTGCCGCGATGGTCGGCGTCTCCGGGGTGTCGTGCACCTCGGCAGGCGGGTACGCGTCGGGGTCGCCGGCGGCCGGGGCGCGGGTCACCACCGCCTCGGTGTTCGCCGCGTAGTCGCAGGCGGTGCAGCCGACGAACGTGTCCTCGCCGACCGGCGTGGCGGCCAGGAACTCCTCCGAGGCGGACCCACCCATCGCGCCGGACATCGCGTGGACAGTGGTGAAGTCCAGGCCGAGCCGGGTGAAGACGCGCTCGTAGGCGGCCCGGTGCCGGTCGTACGCCGCCTGGAGCCCGGCCTCGTCCAGGTCGAACGAGTAGGCGTCCTTCATCAGGAACTCGCGCCCGCGCAGCAGACCGGCCCGGGGCCGGGCCTCGTCGCGGAACTTGGTCTGGATCTGGAACAGCGTCACCGGGAAGTCCCGGTACGAGGTGAACAGGTCCTTCACCAGCAGCGCGGCCAGCTCCTCGTGGGTCGGCGCGAGCAGGTGCTCGGCGCCCTTGCGGTCGGCGAGCGTGAAGATGTCGTCCCCGTACTCGGTCCACCGCCCGCTTGTCCGGTACGGCTCGGCCGGGAGCAGCGCCGGGAAGTGCACCTCCTGGTCGCCGATTCCGGTCATCTCGTCCCGCACGATCGCGGTGATCCGGTCCAGCACGAGCTTGCCCAGCGGCAGCCAGGTGTAGCCGCCCGGCGCGGCCCGGCGGACGTAACCGGCGCGCAGCAGCAGCCGGTGGCTCGGCACCTCCGCGTCGGCCGGGTCCTCGCGCAGGGTCCGGAGCAGCAGGGTCGACATGCGCAGCAGCATTGGCGCAGCTTATGGCGCGAGCGGACGACCGGGCGATCCCTTTCCGCGCTCGTGTCGGATCGATCGTCGCCAGCTCGGCGAGGTGGCGGCATCCGACTGGTGTCGATACCGCCACCCCGCCGAGCTGGCGCGGACGGTCCAGCAAACGTCCCGGGGGTCGGGTAGGAATGCGGCATGGCTGAGCGACCGCTGATGAAGCTGACGACCACGGTGCTGGACGCGCCGTCCGCAGAGGACCTGGCCGCGTTCTACGAGCGGCTGCTCGGCTGGTCCCGTCGCGAGGACGAGTCCGACTGGGTGGTGCTTGCTCCGCCGGACGGCGGCACCTGGCTGGCCTTCCAGGACGAGCCGGCCTACGTGCGCCCGGTATGGCCCGCCGGGCCCGGCGACCCGCCGATGATGACCCACCTGGACATCAAGGTCGACGACCTGGAGGCCGCCTCGGCGTACGCGGTGTCGGTGGGCGCGACACTGGCCGACTTCCAGCCGCAGGACGACGTCCGGGTGCACCTCGACCCGGCCGGTCACCCGTTCTGCCTCTACCTGTGACGGGTGACCGGCTCCCACGGCCGGCTAGCTGACCTTGGTGCGGTAGATCGCCGTCGCGGCGGCGTAGGCGGCCAGGAGCAGGCCGGCGCACCAGGCGAGCGCGATCCAGACGTCGTTGCCGACGGGTTGCTGAGCGAAGAGCGCGCGGAGGGTGTTCACGATCGATGTCACCGGCTGGTTGTCGGCGAACCAGGCGACCGGGCCGGGCATCGAGTCGGTGGGGACGAACGCCGAGCTGATGAAGGGCAGGAAGATCAGCGGGTAGCTGAAGGCGCTCGCGCCGTCGACGGTCTTGGCGGACAGGCCCGCGATGACGGCGACCCAGGTCAGGGCGAGGGTGAACAGGATCAGGATGCCGGCTGCGGCGAGCCAGCCGACCACCGATGCGCCCGTCCGGAATCCCATGATCAGGGCGACGCCTGTGACGATCACGAGCGAGGCGAGGTTGGCGACGAGCGAGGTCAGGACATGCGCCCAGAGCACTGAGGGCCGCGGGATCGGCATCGACTGGAAGCGCTCGAAGATGCCGCCCTGCATGTCGAGGAACAGGCGGTACGCCGTGTAGGCGATGCCGGACGCGATCGTGATGAGGAGGATGCCCGGCAGCATGTAGTTGATGTACGACTCGCCGGATCCGGTGTTGATGGCTCCACCGAGCACGTACACGAAGAGCAGCATCAGCGCGACGGGTGTGACCGCCGTGGTGATGATGGTGTCCGGGCTGCGGAGGATGTGCCGCAGGGAACGGCCGGTGAGGGTTCCGGTGTCGCTGAGGACGTGGATGGTCATCGGGATTCCTCTCCTGCGGGCACGGCTGCCTTGTCGGCGGCCCTGGCGGTGTGGCCCACGAGGGCGAGGAAGACGTCCTCAAGGGTCGGCTGCTTCTCGACGTACTCGACCTTCGCGGTCGGGAGGAGCCGCTTCAGCTCGGCGAGAGTGCCGTTCTGGATGATCGTTCCCTCGTGCAGGATCGCGATCCGGTCGGCGAGTTGCTCGGCCTCGTCGAGGTACTGGGTGGTGAGCAGGATGGTGGTGCCGTCCTCGGCGAGCTGCCGCACTGTCCGCCAGACCTCGATGCGGGCCTGCGGGTCGAGGCCGGTGGTCGGCTCGTCGAGGAACACGACCGGCGGGTTGCCGACGAGACTCATCGCGATGTCCAGCCGCCGGCGCATGCCGCCCGAGTACGTCCCCGCCCGGCGGTTCCCGGCGTCGGTGAGGGAGAAACGGGCCAGCATGTCGTCGGCGACCGCACCCGGATTCCTCAGGTGGCGGAGCTTCGCGACCAGGACCAGGTTCTCCCGGCCGGTGAGCACTTCGTCGACGGCGGCGAACTGGCCGGTCAGGCTGATCGACTTGCGTACCTCGGCGGGAACCGAAGCGACGTCGAAGCCGTGGACGGTCGCGGTGCCGGTGTCCGCCTTGAGCAGCGTCGACAGGATCCGCACGAGCGTGGTCTTTCCGGCGCCGTTCGAGCCGAGCAGAGCGAAGATGCTCCCGGCCGTCACCTCGAGGTCGACGCCCCGCAGCACGTGCAGGTCCTTGTAGGACTTGGTGATGCCCCGAACCCGGATGGCGGGTTCGCGCGTCGCGGTGGTCATGAGTGTTCCTCCCCGCTGTTGCCGGCGGCGGCGTCGATCGCCTTCCGGAGGCGCTCGCGCTCCTTGTCCATCCACTGCCTCCCGGAGTACGCGGACACGAACGTCTCGGCGAACTCGACCGGGTCGTCGCCGACGATCGCGCGGACGGGCGTGTTGTCGGCGACCGCGCGCTCCCAGAGGTCCACGGAGTCGCCGAGCATCGCGACGAGTGTGTTCCCGTCGACGATCCCGCCCTGGTACATGAAGTACCGCTGGAGCGCCTTGGCCGCGCTGCGATGGGGTTCCGGCAGGGCCTCCATGCGGGCCATGTGCCGCTTGTACTGCTTCTTCTGGTCGAGCGATCCGACGAGCGTCTCGATCCACTTCGCGGCCATGCTCATGCTCCTTCGTCGTGCCGGTCGTCGTTGTCACGAAGGTGGTCGATGCGTTCCGCGAGGACGCTCCACGTCCGCCAGAACTCGGCGAGCTGATCCCGCCCCTTTGCGTTGATCGAATACACCTTCCGCGGGGGCCCCTTCTCGGAGGGAACCTTCTCCACGTCCACGAAACCGCGTTGCTCGACGCGGACGAGCAGCGCGTAGATGGTGCCTTCCGCGATGTCCGAGAATCCGCGGTCGCGCAGCCAGGCGGTGATCTCGTAGCCGTACGCGGATCGCCGGGCCAGGATCGCCAGGACGATGCCTTCGAGGGTGCCCTTCAGCATCTCCGTCATCTGGTTGGCCATGTCCTCGTTCCCTCGCTATTGAGCGTCGCTGAGTACCAGTAGAAAGTAACACTAGGTACCGGTAGCTAGCAACGCTTAATACCGGGGATCCCGGAGAACCGCTTCCTCTAAGTTCGGCGGATGACCACCACTCCTTCGGCGCGCGCCGTGAGCCAGTACGCGACGACCACCGGCAACCTGACCGCCCGCATGGCACTGCACTCGTACGGCACCAACCCGCAGGACTGGTTCGCCTGGCTCGGCGAGCGGCTGCCGCTGTCCGGCGACGTGCTGGAGGTGGGCGCCGGCACCGGCGAGCTGTGGCGCCGGGTCGGCCGTCGCGGCCGGCTCACCCTCACCGACTTCTCGCCCGCCATGTGCGCGCGGCTGCGCGAGGTGCCCGGCGCCCGGGTGCTGCGCTGCGACGCCACGCACCTGCCGTTCCGCACCGGCGTCGTTGACGCGGTGATCGCCAACAGCATGCTCTACCACCTGGACGACCCGGACGCCGCGCTGCGCGAGTTCGCCCGGGTGCTGCGCCCCGGCGGGCGGCTCGCCGTCGCCGTGAACGGCCGCGACCACATGGCCGAGCTGAACACGCTCGGCGCGGTGATCGGGCGCCCCGACCTGGCTGTCCGGTTCCACGACCGGAACGACGTGACCGCCGAGACGACACCGGCCCGGGTCGCCGCCCACTTCGACGACGTGACGGTCGAGCGCTACCCGGACGAGCTGGTGGTGCCCGCCGCGGAGCCGATCCTGGCGTACGTCGCCAGCATGATCTGGCCGCTGCCCGCCGCGCAGGAGGCGGCCGCCCGCGCCGCGATCGAGGCCCGCATCGACGCCGAGGGCGCCTTCCGGGTACGCAAGCACACAGTGCTGATCAGCTCGACGCGCGGCGCCCGCTGAGCCGGACGAAGGTGCGCCAGGCGTCGGGCGTGAAGGTGAGCACCGGCCCGGCCGGGTCCTTGCTGTCCCGCACCCCGACCACTCCGGCCAGGTTGTCCGCCACCTCGACACAGTCGCCCTGGGTGCCGCTGCGTGTGGACTTCCGCCAGATCGCTCCGGTCAGCTCCACGAGGTCATCACGTCCTTCATCAGCTCGACCGACTGCCGGCGCGGTAGTGCCTCGCTGCGGACACTCTCCCATCTGGACAGCAGGATAGCCACGTCCTCGTCCTTGTCGACCACGACGCCGCCGAGTTGGTTCTCCAGGTGACCGACCCAGCCGCCGTCTGTGCCCCGGGCCAGCGCGAACGGTCCGACCAAGCCGACGTGCACGGTGACCGAGGCCGGCACGATGTGGATGTCGACGTGCGGGCGCTCGGCGCACTCGACGAGGTGCGCGATCTGCTCGGTCATGAGTCCGCGGTAGCCGTCGTCGGCGCGGCGCAGGACGGACTCCTCGATGACGGCGATGTACTTCGGGCGGCCCGGGTCGGAGAGGATCGACTGCCGGTCCAGACGCACTCCGAGGCGTCGTTCCACCTCGTCATCGGTGATCAGGTCATCCGTCCGGATCATCGCGCGGGCGTAGTTCTCGGTCTGGAGCAGTCCGGGCACCAGGGTCGGCTGGTAGGTGCGCAACTGCTGCGCCTGGCGTTCGGCTTCGAGCCAGGGGCGGAACCAGCTCGGCTGGCCGTCGCGCTCGGCGAGCTTGAGCAGCGACATCAACAGCCCGCCGGTGCCGAGCACCTCGTCGGCCCGGGCGAGGAAGAACCGGTCGAGCGGCCGGTGGCCCAGCTCGACCGCCGACACCTGGGAGCCGGAGAAGTGCACGAGCCTCCCGAACTCCTCCTGGCTCAGCTCGGCCCGCACCCGCAGCCGCCGCAGTTGCGCACGGATCAGCTCGGCGGTCGGCTCGTTCTCCACACGCCCTCCCCAGTCGGCCGGTGGTCTCCCGGCCTCTCCCCGGACCGGCCGTGACGACTTCCGAGAGTAGTGGCCTGCTCAGCAGACTGTCACGCATGAACCTTCCCGTACCGCGGCTCGGGCCGTACCCCGATCGGCCCCGCCCCTACCCGCCGGACCACCCGGCCCACCTGCCGATCCGGCCGCTCTGGCTCTGCCGCGCCTGCGGCGGGCCGTGGCCCTGCGCGCAGGCCCGCCTGCTGCTCAAGGTCGAGTACGCGGACCACCCCGTCGACCTGGCGGTCTACCTGTCCGGGCTCTACCACGAGGCCACCCACGACCTGTTCCGCCTCAACCCGCAGGACGGGCCGACCCCGCGCGAGCTGTTCGAGCGGTTCGTCGGCTGGGGCCCGTACCGGCGCAGCATCACCGATACGATGCCCGCGTCATGACAGCGCCCGGGGACTTCGACCTGACGACGGACGAGCTGCGCGAGGTGGCGCGGTACGCGGTCCGGCACGCGGAGGACGTGCTCCCGGTCTACGAGCGGGCGGTTCCCGGTGACCCGCGTCCCCGCGCGGCTGTCGACGCGGCCTGGACGTTCGCGCGGGGCGCCGCCCGGACGAGACTCCAGCGGGTCACGTCCCTCGACGCGCACCGGGCCGCCCGGTCCGCGCCCACCGAGGCCGCGCGCCTGGCCGCCCGGGCCGCGGGTGACGCCGCCGCGGCCGCGTACCTGCACCCGATCGCGAAGGCCACCCAGGTCGGTCACATCCTGCGGGCGGCCGCCAACGCTGCGCGCGTCGCCGAACTGGAGGCCGGCGGCGACGAGGCCGTCGGGGATTCGCAGGTGGACCGGTCCCGACGGCTCGCCACGCCGGTGCTCGTCGACGTGCTCCGCCGCTATCCGCCGCTGACCGGCGGCGGCAGCCGGGTCGCCCGGCTGATGAGCACTCTGGACCACGACCTGCGCCAGGGCACCGCCGGGCCGGAGGCCGCGTCGTGATCCTGCCGAAGATCCGCGATCCCCGGTTCACGACGATCCGCCGGGGCGGCACTCTCACCGACGAGCACCACCACCTGCTGGCGCTGTGGGCCGCCACCTGCGCCGAGCACGTCCTCGGCCTGTTCGAGGCGGTCCGGCCGGACGACAGCCGCCCACGCGAGGCGATCGAGCACGCCCGCGCCTGGGTGCGGGGCGAGGTCAGGATGATGGAGGCGCGTGCGGCGGGCGGTCACGCCATGGGTGCGGCCCGGGACCTGCGCGGGGTGGCACGCAACGCCGCGTACGCCGCCGGTCAGGCCGCCGTCGTGGCCCACGTGGCCGCCCACGAACTCGGTGCCGCCGCGTACGCGATCAAGGCGGTACGCGCGGCGGCGCCCGCCGGTCTCGGCGAGGCGGCCGGGCGCGACGAGTGCCGGTGGCAGCGCGACCAGCTCCCGGCGGAGATCCGCGACCTGGTCCTGGACGACCAGCGCCTGCGCAACGACATCTGCTGGTCGGTCTTCGACTGCTGACGCCCGGCCGAGGGCTGTCGAGAAAGAGTCACCGGCGGCGGCAACCATGGCGTGCACAGGTGGCGTCTCGGAAGGCGTCACGCTGATGTACCACCTGACCCCAAGGACCGGCTCGTGTGGACCCTCTCCTGAATGAGTTCGACCTGTTCGTCCGAACTCGCACCCCCGCGTTACTGCGATCCGCCTACCTGCTGACCGGCGACCAGCATCTGGCCGAGGATCTCGTCCAGTCCGCCCTCGCCCGTACCCACCGTGCCTGGAACCGGTTGCACGAGACCGGCAACGCGGAGGCGTACACCCGGAAGATCATGTACCACCTGCAGGTCTCCTGGTGGCGGCGCCGCCGGGTGGCCGAGTCGATGCCGGGCGACATGCCCGAGCCGCGCGGAGGCGACTCGGCCCCCGACCACGCCCAGCAGACCACGCTCCGGCTGGCTCTCCGGGCCGCGCTGGCGCGGCTGTCCGCCAAGCAACGGGCCGTGCTGGTCCTGCGGTTCTTCGAGGACCGCACCGAATCCGAGGCCGCCGACCTGCTCGGCGTGACCGTCGGCACCGTCAAGAGCCAGACCTCCAAGGCGCTGGCGAAGCTGCGCAGCGTGGCCCCGGAGCTCGCCGAGCTGTACGTCACGGAAGGAACCGCCCGATGAACCAGGACCGACTGCGTCTCGACCTGTCCGACCTGGCCGAGGAGGTCACCCCGGTCGACCTGCGGGACCGGGCGCTGCGTACCTCGCGGCGGCTCGGCATCCAGCGGGCCGTCGCCACCTCCGCCGCCGCGCTCGTGGTGCTGGCCGCCGCGACCGGGACCGCGCTGGCGATCCGGCCGAACAGCCAGGCGCCCGCACCGGCCGGCCCGTCGGTCACAGTCACCGCCCCGCCGGTCGAGCCGTCCCGTACGCCCTCCACCGATCCGTCCCGCACGTCGTCGACGGCGCCCGACGGCACCACAGACGGTGGGTCCAGCGCCGCCGCGACCTTCGGGCGGATCGTCTACGGCCCGTCCCTGCTGCCGAACGGCGCGTCCTCGACGAGCACCGTCCGTCTCCAGTCGTGGCGCCCGGGCGACGACCCGGTCCGCCTGCTCAGCGTCCCGTATGAGGCGGCGGTGCTCAACGTCGCGGCGTCGCCGGACGGGAAGCGGATGTCGTGGGTCGACGGAGCCGGTGCCGTCTGGGTGTCCGACCTCGACGGCTCGGAGCGGCGCAAGCTCAGGGACGGCGTCGACAACATGTGCTGGTCACCCGTCTGGATGCCGAACTCGCTACAGCTCGTCGTGCGGCTGACCGCCGGCGGCGACACCGGCGTGCTCGACGCCTCCTCCGGGAAGTTCACGAAGGTGACCGGCTTCGACGGCTGCCACGCCGTGTTCGCGGCGGACGGGACACTGGCGTTCGCCGACGGCTCCGACGGCACGATCGTTCTCACCGACCGGAACGGCAAGACGCGACGGACGGTGCCGGACCTGGGCGCGAAGGGCAGCCGGTACGTCTCCTTCGACCTGTCCAGTCTTTCCCCGGACGGCGGACGGATCGCGCTCTTCCGGATCGACCGGAACGGAACTTACGGAGACGCCGCACGGGATCTGCTGGTCAACGCCGTGCTCGACACCCGCACCGGGAAGGAGGTGGCGCTGCCGCTGGAGGGGCGGCAACTGCAGCAGGTCTTCTTCCAGCCGGACGGGTCGATGGTGGTCCGGGTCCGCAGCGGTGGCGGGTACGCGGTGATCCTCGTGGACGCGGCCGGCAAGAAGATCACGGAGCGGGCGGAGCCCTCGGCCCTGCGCGACATGCAGATCGCCGCCGCACTCGGCTGAGGCGATTCGATTCATCGGGGCGGGTCACCGACGGGTGGCCCGCCCCGCGTCGTTCAGCGCAGGACGGTGATCGCCGCGTCCGCGGTGACGTGCTTCCACGGCACCAGCACCACCGTGCCGTCGCGCTCCAGCACCTTCGCGTCGCTGCCCTCGGTGCCGGCCGACAGCGGCGCCTCGGCCAGCACGCTCACCGCGCCGGTGGCCGGGTCGATGCGGACCAGCCGCGGGGCGAGATCCCGCCGGTCGCCCACCTCCCACGCCAGCACGCCCTGCTCGTCGAGGCGGATGAGTTCCACCTCGCCGTCGGTGTGCCCGGCCGACACCCAGCGCCGCTTGCCGGTGGCCAGGTCGATCGCCACCACCTGGTTGGCCTGGCGCATCTTGCCGCCGACGTTCGTCGCCTCGGTGGGCAGGTAGAGCGTGTCCGCGTCGGCCAGGTACGGCCGGATCTCCGGCCCGCTGACCGTGTTGGAGCGGTTGATCGGAAGGTCGCTGAACCGCGTACCGTCGACGGGGTTGCCGAACGTGGCCCGCGCCTTGCCGGCGGCGTCGCGCGCGACGAACGTCTCGCTGACCAGGCCGGGCAGGCTGACCAGCGGGTCGACGCTCAGCACCCCGGCGCTCTGCTGCGCGGCGGGCAGTTTCTGCTGCCAGCGCGGCTTGCCGGTGGCCGGGTCCAGGCCGAGCAGCGCGCCCTGGTCGCCGTCACAGCGCGCGGTGACCACCGCCTGCGTCCCGGCGGCCTGCGCCTGGGTCAGACGGCAGTCGCGACCGGGCAGCAGCCGGTCGGCGTCGGTCTGCCACAGCCGCTTGCCGTCAGCCAGCGAGTAGCCGAGAACGCTCTCGCCGCTGCGCACGACCACCTGCCCGGCGGCCACGGACAGGTCCGGGGCGACGATCTCGGACCGGCCCGTCCGGCGTTCCACCGGGAACGTGGCCCGCCACGTCTGCGTGCCGCCGGCCGCGTCGAAACCGACGAGCGTGTCGCAGGAGTCGGCGGAACCGAGCGCCACCACACCCCGCCCCTCGGCCAGCGTCTGGGCGGCCGCGCACAGCGAGGACGCCTGCGGCGCGGGCACGCCCCACGCCTGGGCGCCGTCGCCGAGCCGGTAGGCGATGATCCCGTCCGGCTGGGCCCGGACCACGGCGTCACCGACCAGCCAGGCGCCGAACATGTCCTGCCCGTCGTACGTCTTCAGCCCGTTGCGCTGCCGCTCCGGGAAGTCCAGCACCCACGCGGTGCGCAGCTTCTTCCCGCCGTCGTCACCGCCGCCGACCAGCCGGGACACGCCGTAGGCGGTGCCGCCCGCGACCGCGAGCACCGCCACCAGGCCACCGGCGACGAGCAACGCCACGCGCCCGCGCCGCTTCGGCGCCGACGGCGGCGCACCGGCCGGACCCGGCCGGCCCACCGGCGGGTACGCGGGCGGCGGGTACTGCTGGTGCTGATAGGTCATCGGTCGTCTCCCGTTTCCGTCAGCCGTCCAGTTCGCGGACGTAGTCGGCCCAGCCGGCCCGGAACTCGTCGAGCGACACGCCGAGCACGTCCCGGGCGGCGCGGTCGGTAGGGGTGCCGGCGTAGACCGCCTCGACGAAGCGGAACAGCTTAGGCTCGCCGTGCTTCTCGGCGAGGTGGTTCATCGCGGTGTGCCCGAGCCAGTAGTGGAAGGTCAGCATCCCGGGGTTGTCCCAGTCGCTGTTGCCGGGCAGCGCGCCGTTCCAGCCGTTGCGGACCATCTGCCGGGACGGCGCGGTACGGTCGCTGGCGGCCAGCGGGCGGCCGTGGAAGGCGATGTACTCGGCGAAGCCCTCCACCACCCACTCGTCGAGCTTGCTGAACTCGTCCACGGCGGCCAGGTCGGTGCGGAGTGTCATCAGGGAGTGCGCGATCTCGTGCCGCAACACCATGTGGGCGTCGTTGTCGCCGCCGGAGCGGGTGAAGTAACGATCGCTGGTGTCCACCACGACGCGGGTGCCGCCGATCGTGTCCTTGCCGTCCCTGCGTTCGGCGGCGACCATGCCCACCGAGTAGCCCGCCTCGGTGGCCTTCTCGGTGCCGATCCGGTAGAGCGAGGTCATCTCGTCCTTGCCGTCGGCGAGCGTGACGACGAACTTGTCCGACAGCGGCTCGGGCGGCGCGTTGGCCCGCCACACGGCCAGGTTGCTCGTCACCGCCTTGTCGACGGCCGGGGCGTACCGCCTCGCCACGCCGGCCCGGGCCGCGTCGGTGATGATCAGGGCGAACGGGGTCCGCTCGACGTGGATCTCCTGCCACTTGTCCCACGGCCCGGGGTAGTAGACGGTCTTCGAGTCGCCGTTGCCGCCGGCCGGCGCGCCGGTCACCGCGGTGACCTGGATGGGCGCGTCCTTGCCGGCGCGGACGATCGTCCAGCGGTACCACTCGGCGACCGGGGCCAGATCGAAGCCGTCGAGCTGGTGCACGAACGAGACGTCGAGCTGGAACGTGACGCCCTGCCCGAAGGCGTCGCCGGCGCGGCCCTGCCGCTCGATGGTCTCGTAGCGGGCCACCGACAGCGGCAGCTTCCCCAGGTTGCGGAACAGCTGGGTCTGCCCGGCGATCAGCTCCTTACGGGCCGGGTCGAACGCGGCCAGGTAGCCGTCCAGGTCCTTCGCCGCCAGCGCCTTGCTGTGCCGGTCGAGCAGGGCGGTCAGCTCGGCGTTCGTGACGGTGACGCCGTTCGCGCCGGCTGCCGCCTTCGGCGCCGGGCCCTCCTCGTCGTCGCCGCGCAGGCCCAGCCCGACGCCGACCGCCGTGCCGGCACAGAGCGCAAGCGCGAGCGCACCCGCCGCGAGCCCGATCCAGAGCCCCCGGCGGGACTTCGGCGCCGCAGGCGGCGGCCCCCACGGTCCCGGCTGCGCGGGCGGCGGTGCTGCGGCGTACCGGGGGTCGGCGTTGCCGGGCGGTGGCCAGCCCGCCGGTGGGTGCCCCTGCGTCATGTGGTTCCTCGCTCGTGCCCGTGTGCGGGACCGGCCGGACGGTTTCGCCCGGCCGGATGACGGCAGACATCATCCCCGGTCCGGACGACTGATTCTGCCCCGCCGGACGTGTCGGACGGATTTGTCCCCTCGGGTGGCTGTCGTGAACAGGACGTCGAGACATCCGCCACGTCCGGCGTCCAGGGTCAGCGGGACCGGTCCGCGCGGTGACAGACTGTGCGACGCACTTCTGCCGGGACGTCTGAGGGAGGCGCCGTGCGCTGGCGCAGCTACGTGGCGGTGGGCGACAGCTTCACCGAGGGCATGGACGACGCGTATCCGGACGGCAGCTACCGGGGCTGGGCCGATCTGGTCGCCACCCGCCTCGCCGCCGAGGCCGGGCCCGACTTCGGGTACGCCAACCTGGCCATCCGCGGCCGGCTGTTCCCCAACGTGGTGGCCGAGCAGGTGCCGTCCGCGCTGGCCATGAAGCCCGACCTGATCAGCTTCGCGGCCGGCGGCAACGACGTGCTGCGCCGCAGCTTCGACCCGGACTCGTTCGTCCCCCGCTTCGACTCGGTCGTGCAGCGGCTGCGGTCCGGCGGCAGCGACGTGGTGCTGTTCCGGTTCGCCGACGTGATGGCCCGGCTGCCCGGCCAGCGGCTGGTGGCCCCCCGGGTCGCGCTGCTCAACCGTGCGGTCGGCGAGGTGGCCGAGCGGCACGGCGCGATCCTGGTCGACCTGTACGCCGACGACACCTACCTCAACCCGCTGCTCTGGAGCACCGACCGGCTGCACCTGTCGGCCGCCGGCCACCGCCGGGTCGCCGCCCAGGTGCTCACCGCGCTCGGCATCGGCTGCGAGGAGGAGTGGCTGATGGTGCCGCCGCATCCGGCGCCCAGCCCGTGGCTCGCCGCGCGCGCCGCCGATCTGCGCTGGGCCGGCCGGCACCTGGCGCCGTGGATCAAGCGCCGGCTGACCGGGCGGTCCTCCGGCGACTTCGTCACCGCCAAGCGGCCGGTGCTCGGGCCGGTCGAGCGCGACTGAGCGTGCGTACCGTCCACGCCGCCGACCTGCTGCGGCTGACACCCGACGACCCACCCCGCGCCGGGCTCGCCGTCGTGGTCACCGGTGACCGGGTCGAGGCGATAGTGCCCACGGCCGAGCTGTCCGGCGCGTACCCCGGGGTGCGGGTGCGGCGGTGGGCCGGCACGCTCGGGCCGGCGCTCGTGCACGACGGCCCGCTCCCCCCGGCGCCCACGCCCCGCGAGCGGGTGCACGCGCTGTTCCGGCTCGGCGTGGCCGCCGTGCTCGACGAGCACGTCACCGACCCGGCGCTGCGTTCCGCCGCGGCCCGCAACGAGGTGGCGGTGCTGCCCGCCGCCCGGCCGCCCGCGCTGGTGACCGGCGGGCGCGCCGACCTCGCCGTGTTCGACGCGGACGGCTCCTGCCTGGCGACAGTGGTCGCCGGCCGCCTGGTGCACCGCCGCGCCTGACCGGCACCGCACCGCGCTGATCCGGCGTACCTTGGGGATCATGCCTGTGCCGAGCGATCCGCATCCCCACCTCCAGTCGTACGCCGACCCGCAGCGCCTGGTCACCACCGAGTGGCTGGCCGAGCACCTGGGCGACGAAGGGCTCGTGGTGGTCGAGTCCGACGAGGACGTGCTCCTCTACGACACCGGCCACATCCCCGGCGCCGTCAAGGTCGACTGGCACACCGAACTCAACGACCAGGTCACCCGCGACTACCTGGACGCCGCGAGCTTCGCCGAGCTGTGCGCGGCCAAGGGCATCGGGCGGGACGACACAGTCGTCTTCTACGGCGACAACTTCAACTGGTGGGCCGCGTACGCCCTCTGGGTCTTCTCCCTCTTCGGTCACCAGGACGTGCGTCTGCTCGACGGCGGCCGGCAGAAGTGGATCGCCGAGGGGCGGGAGCTGACCCGGGACAAGGTGAGCCGGCCCCGCGCCTCGTACCCGGTGCCGGAGCGCAACGACGCGCCGATCCGCGCGTACCGGGAGCAGGTCATGGCGCACGTGGCGGCCGGGCGGCCGCTGGTGGACGTGCGTTCGCCCGGCGAGTACACCGGCGAGATGCTGCACATGCCGGACTACCCGCAGGAGGGCGCGCTGCGTGGCGGGCACATCCCGGGCGCGGTGAGCAAGCCGTGGAAGTCCGCCGCGAACGACGACGGCACGTTCAAGTCCGCCGACGAGCTGCGCGCCATCTACGGCGACCAGCTCGGGCTGAGCCCGTCCGACGACGTGGTCGCGTACTGCCGGATCGGCGAGCGGTCCAGCCACACCTGGTTCGTGCTGCACCACCTGCTCGGGTTCCCGCAGGTGCGCAACTACGACGGCTCGTGGACCGAGTGGGGCAACCTGGTCCGGGCCCCCGTCGTGAAGGGCGACCAGCCCGGCGGCCTGACCCGCTGAGCGTCCCGGCCGGTCCCGCCGTCACCGCGGCGGGACCGGCCGGTTCCGCTGTTACGCCGGTCCGGCCGCGTTCCGCACCGGTCAGCGGGCGGCTATCGACAGCCGGCCGGGGACGTTGCTCGCCACCCAGTCGACGGCGCCGGTCTCCGGCCGCCACCGGGCCAGCCCGGCGTCGTAGCGGAGCAGCACCGCGCCGTCGGCGGTCCAGCCGTACACCTCGCAGCACCCCTTGGTCCGGCCCTCGCGCCCGAGGTCGAGCAGGCGGGTCACCGCGCCGGTGCGGGCGTCCAGCACCGCCACGCCCTCGGCACCGCTCATCGTGCCGGCGGCGCCCGCGGTGGTGGTCCACCCGGCCTGGGCGATCCGGTCGCCGCGCTGCCAGCCCCGCCCGTAGACCTCGTTCAGCTGGTAGCCGGGGGGAAGCTCCCCGGCGGTCACCGGCCGCCGCTCCGGCGCGCCACCGGAGGCGGGGAACCGGCGTACGGCCAGGCCGCCGTCCCCGGACCAGCCGCCCACTGTGAACAGCTCACCGGACCGGGCCGGCTCGGGCACGACGAGCGTCCACGGGTCGACCGCGAGCTTCCGCGCCGACCCGGTGCGCCGGTCCAGCTCGTACGTGGTGTCGTTGTCCCCGACCAGCAGCCGGTCCCCGGCCCAGAGCACGTGTTCCAGGTAGCCGGTGAGCGGATAGCGGCGGACCGCGCCGTCGGTCAGGCCGACCACGACCACCTCACCGGTCTGCGCGAACGCGGCGGTCCGGCCGTCCGGCGACAGGCTGCCCGGCTTCAGTGGAGTGGCCTCGTTGCCCTCGGCGTCGCGGGTGGGCGCGAGCGTCACCACGTCGAGTTCCCGGACCATGCCGTCGTCACCCAGCACCCGGACCGGACCGGCGTCGCCGGTCTCCGGGTCGACCGGCTGGTACAGCGCCAGCGCCCGGTTCACCGGCCGGTCGGAGAGGGCGAAGGCGACCCGGTCGCCGAGCCGGCCCAGCGGGTCGCCCGCCTCGCCGAGCCGGTCCGGGGGCCGCTGCACCACAGGCGCGCTCGGCACCGACGTCACAGTCGGGCGGGGCGGTGCGGCCGGTGGCGGGCCCGAGCGGTGCAGGAGCGCGGTCGTACCGCCGCCGAGCAGGACCACGGCGACGGCCGCGACGCCGGCGGCCCGGCGGGCGCGGCGGACCCGTCCGGCCCGCTCCCATCCTGCCTCGGCCGGCCGGGTCGGCCGGATCTCCTCGGCGGCCCGGGTCAGCAGCCGGGTCAGCTCGGGTTCGCTCACGGGTTCGCCTCCATCCCGGTCACCAGGCCGTCTCCGGACGTGCCGGGGGCGGGTACGACGTCGCGCAGCTTGCGCAGCGCGTCGTGGCACTGGCTCTTGACGGTGCCGACGGTGACGCCGAGCGCCTCGGCGGTGGCGACCTCGGTCAGGTCCTCGAAGTAGCGCAGCACCACGACGGCCCGCTGACGTGGCGGCAGCCGGTCCAGCGCGGCGCGCACGGTGAGCCGCAGCGCCGCGTCGGCGTCGGCACCCGGCCGGTCCGGTGGGTACGCGCTGAGCCACTCCCGGCGTCGGCGCCGCCACCAGGAGACGGCGTCGCGGTAGAGGATGGCGCGCACGTACGCGGCCGGGTCGCCGTCGCGCACCGACGGCCAGCGCAGCGCAAGCTTGAGCAGCGCGTCCTGGAGCAGGTCCTCGGCCTGGTGGCGGTTCCCGCAGATCAGGTACGCGGCGCGCAGCAGCCGGTGCTGGTGCGACTCGACGAAGGCGAGGTAGTCCGCCCGCCCGTCGTCCGCGTCACGCCCCATCCGGCTCCTCCCTCCGTCACCCGCCAGACGCGCGGGACGGGGGCAAAGGTTGGGTCAGGTAGCGCTGAATCGTCGGGCCGACCCAGTCGGCCAGTTCCTCGGGGTCGAGGTCCACCACGGGTGGCAGCCGGACGACGTACCGGGTGAGCGCGAGACCGAGGATCTGACTGGCCACCAGACCGGCCCGGCGGTCGGCGGTCGCCGGGTCGGCACCGGATCGGGCCACCGCGGTGGCGAGCTGGCCGGCGAAGATCCCGCGCATGCGTTCGGCCGCGCCGGGGTTGGTGGCGGCGGCCCGGAGCAGGGCGACGAGTGTCCCGTCCGCCTCCCAGCGGCGTACGAAGTGCCGGGTCAGTGTCTCGCCGAGCCGGTCCGGCGGCACCTCGGCCAGGTCGGGCAGGCGCAGGTCGAACTCGGCCGCCGCGGCGAACAGCCCCTCCTTGCTGCCGTAGTAGCGCATCACCATCGACGGGTCGATGCGGGCGTCGGCGGCGATGGCCCGGATGGTGGCCCGGTCGTAGCCGTCGGCGGCGAAGCGTTCCCGGGCGGCGCGCAGGATGGCCGCCCGGGTGGCGTCCGAGCGGCGGGTGCGGGTGGCGGGTTCGGTCACGTCCACGACTGTATGCCAACGCGTGTTGACATCGGCCCTACAGTGAAGTCAACAAGCGTTGGCAAACAGTTGTTGACCGAGCCCGGAGGTGGAAGCGATGCTGCCCGAACGCACCGACGTCCTCGTGGTGGGAGCCGGGCCGACCGGCCTGGCCGTGGCGGTCACGCTCGCCCGGCACGGGGTGACCGCTACCGTCGTCGACCGGCTCGCCGAGCCGCCGGTCACCTCACGCGCCGCAGTCGTGCACGCCGGCACCCTGGAGGTGCTCGACCGGATCGGGGTCGCCGCGCCGCTGGCCGCGCGAGGGCTGCACTCGGCCCGGTTCAGCGTCCGCGACCGGGACCGGGTGCTGGTCACCGTCCCCTTCGACAGGTTGCCGTCGCGCTACCCGTACGCGCTGCTGATCTCCCAGGCCGAGACCGAGGCGGTGCTCACCGACCAGCTCACCGCGCTCGGCGGGCGCGTGCTGCGGCCGTACGAGATGACCGGCCTGGACCTCGACGGCGACGGCGCCGTCGCCCGCTTCGACGGCGGCCGCGCGGTCCGGGCGCGCTGGGTCGTCGGCGCGGACGGGATGCACAGCCGGGTCCGCGAGCTGGCCGGCATCGGCTTCGGTGGCCCGGCCGACCCCGGGGAGTCGTTCCTGCTCGCCGACGTCCACGTGGACAGCGCGCTCCCGCGCGACCAGGTGAGCCTCTTCCTGTCCCGGCGGGGCCCGCTGGTCTGGGCGCCGCTGCCCGACGGCACGGTCCGGCTGGTCGCCACTGTGGACGACGCGCCGCGCGACCCGCAGACGCACCACTTCCAGGCGCTGCTGGACGAGCGCGGTCCGGCGCGCCGGCCGGACCGGGTCACGGGCATGGCGTGGGCGTCCCGGTTCCGGATCCACCACCGGATCGCGAGCACCTACCGGTCCGGGCCGGTGCTGCTCGCCGGGGACGCGGCGCACGTGCACAGCCCGGCCGGTGGGCAGGGGATGAACCTCGGCCTGCGCGACGCGGTCGCCCTCGGCGACGCGCTCGCCGCCGGCCCGCAGGCCCTCGACGGGTACGCCGCCGACCGCCGCCCCCGCGCCGAGGAGGTGCTCGGTTTCGCCGCCGGGCTGACCCGGCTCGCCGCCGCGCCGCCGGCCGTGCGACCGCTGCGGAATCTGCTGCTCCGGGCGGTCTCCACGCTCCCGCCGCTCCGTCACCGGATCGCCGTTCGCCTGGCCGGCTTCGAGCCCGCGCGGCCCGGTGGCTGACGCGCGGGGTGGGTGATCAGTGCGGTGGCGCGGCGGGCGGGCCGGTGCTCGCTCGGAAGGTCACCCAGACGGCGGCCGTGACCAGGGCGAAGACCGCGGCGGCCGCCCAGGGGACAGGCGTCAGGCCGAACGCCTGGGCGGCGAGACCGGCCAGTACCGCGCCGGCCGGTGCGGCGGCCAGCCCGGCCACCCGCTGTGCCGCGCCCACCCGGCCGAGCAGGTCCGGGGGTACGTGCCGCTGCCCGTACGCCGCCCGCAGGCTGTTCCAGATCGTGGAGCCGGCGGTGAACCCGGCCATCGCGAGGCCGCCGGTCAGCGGGTGCCGGGCCAGCGCGAATCCGGCCAGCGCCAGCGTCTGACCGAGCAGCACGACACGCAGCGTGGGCAGCGTGCCGAAGCGGGCGGCCAGCCGTCCGGCGAACAGCGCGCCGCCCAGCCCGCCCGCGATCGCGCCGGCCGCGAACAGTCCGTACGCCGCCTCCGGCACCCGAAGCACGGCCAGCGCATAGAGCACGAGCACCCGGATCACGTCGCGGACCAGGCCGGTCACGGCGGCGGCCTGCACGCCCTTGCCTGACACGTCGCCGACCACCACGAGCCAGCGGCCGTCCGGCAGCGGGAGCACGTCGTAGAAGTCGCCGCCGACCTCCGCGTCGTCGCCGGTCGGGACGTACTCGGCGGCGAAGCCGATGCCCTCGACCACCGGGAGCACCGGCGGCAGCAGCGACTGCTGGAGCGTCTGGGCGACCCGGCGGCGCTCGGCGTGGATGCGGGCGTTCTCGATGGCGAGGGCGGCGCGGCGGGCCACGTCCTCCAGCACCGAGACCTCGTCCGGGTCGTGCCGGTGCCGCTGGTGCCGGCCCACAGCGAGGGTGCCGAGCCGCTGGCCGCGGGCGATGAGCGGTACGGCGAAGCCCTCCATCGGCCCGCCGAGCGGCACCTGGGCGGCGTTGCGGGACGCCTCGCGCAGCCGGGACTGGATCGAGTCCTGGCCGGTCTCCTGGAGGATCCGGTGCAGCTGCGGCAGCATCGCCTCGTCGGCGTGGCTCGACGCGGCGAGCCGCAGGCGGCCCCACTCGTCGGTGGTGTGCACGGCGCACCACTGGCCGAGCCGGGGCACCACGAGCTGCGGGATGAGCGCCATGGTCAGCTCGACGTCGAGCGACTGGGCGAGCAGTTCACTGGCCTCGGCCAGGAACGTCAGCCAGGTGGAGCGGCGTACGTCGGCGCGGCGCAGCCGGTCGTTCTCCAGGTGCAGCGACAGCCGTTCGGCGGCCAGTACGGCGAGCGGCCGGGCGTACGCCGAGGGCGCCGCGTCCAGCTCCAGCTCACCGGAGTACGGCCGGTGCACGGCGAGTGGGACGCGCAGCAGCTCGTTGCCCTCGCGCGCCGGCCGGCCGTACCGGGCGAAGACCTGGGTGCCGAGTCCGTCGCCCCGGTCCAGCCGGACCGTGCCACCGGCGGCGCCCACCATCTCGGCGACCCGGGTCAGCAGTCCGGTGGCGAACTCGGGCAGCGGCTCGTCGGCGTACGCGTCAGGGGTGAGCTGCATCAGCTCACTCATCGCCGCGGCGCTCGGCGTACCGTCGCCGTTTCCTTCCGGTTCGGCGACGCGCAGTGGGCCGGCCGACGGCCGGGCGGAACCGCCGGGGCCGGGCCGGTCCAGGCGGAACCAGACGCCCTTGCCGGTGGGCAGGTACGTGGTGCCCCACCGGCTGGAGAAGTGGTCGACGAGCAGCAGGCCGCGTCCTCGGGCGGCGACCTCGGTGATGTCGGACGTGGTGTTGCGCACGCCCACGATCAGCTCGTCGACCGGGCCGGAGGCGAAGTCGGTGACTGTCACGGTGAGGCCGTTGCGGTCGGTGTCGACCTCGATGTCCAGTTCGGTACGCGCGTGTTCGACGGCGTTGGTGGTCAGCTCGGTGGTGAGCAGCAGCGCCTCGTTCAGCAGTTCGGGCAGCCGCGCTTCGAGCAGCATGGTGCGGACCAGCGCGCGGGCCGCCGCCGGGGTGCGGCGGTCGGCGGGGAGGCGGACCCGGCGGACGCGCTCGTCCGCGCCGCCGCTAGCAGGCCCTGCCTCCGCTGACACCTTCGTATCCTCCACCGCGCCCACCCCGGGTGCCAAGCATCAGGCCGAACCCGCCACCCGGGTCGATACCGCACGTGACGCGCGATCACACGCGGTGACCTCGACGGATCGCGCGGCACAATGATGGGATGGCCCGTGTGACGGCACGAGCCCGAGCGGAGCGAGGATCGATGGCCACGGTGAATCAGTCGGTGACCGCTGACCCGTCCGCGTCCGACCACGAGGTGCTCCTCGGCGAACTGGTCGAGGCGTTGCGCAGGGTGGGACGCGGCGATCTCCGGGTGCGCCTGCCCCGGCGGGCGGGGCTGCCCGGTGAGGTCGCCGACGCCTTCAACGACGTGGTGTCGTTGCAGGAGCGGCAGCATCTGGACCTGCGGCGGATCAGCCGGATCGTCGGCCGCGACGGCCGGCTGACCGAGCGCCTGGACGACGAGGGCCTGGACGGCTCCTGGGCGGAGGGGCAGCGCGCGGTCAACTCGCTCATCGACGACCTGGGCCGGCCGACCACCGAGATCGCCCGGGTCATCGTGGCGGTGGCCGACGGCGACCTGTCCCAGCACATGGCGCTGGAGATCGACGGTCGCCCGCTGCGCGGTGAGTACCTGCGCATCGGCCGGACCGTGAACACGATGGTGGACCAGCTCTCGTCGTTCGCCGACGAGGTGACGCGCGTGGCGCGTGAGGTGGGCACCGAGGGCAAGCTGGGCGGCCAGGCCGACGTGCGCGGGGTGGCGGGCACCTGGAAGGACCTCACCGACTCGGTGAACACCATGGCGTCGAACCTCACCGGGCAGGTGCGGTCGATCTCCCAGGTGGCGACGGCCGTCGCGAAGGGCGATCTGTCGCAGAAGATCACGGTCGGCGCGCGCGGCGAGGTGGCCGAGCTGGCCGACACCATGAACTCGCTCACCGACACGCTGCGGCTGTTCGCCGAGCAGGTGACCCGGGTGGCGCGCGAGGTGGGCACCGAGGGCAAGCTGGGCGGCCAGGCCGAGGTGCCGGGCGTGGCCGGCACGTGGAAGGACCTGACCGACAACGTCAACTCGATGGCGTCGAACCTGACCGCGCAGGTGCGCAACATCGCCCAGGTGTCCACGGCGGTGGCGAAGGGTGACCTGTCGCAGAAGATCACGGTGGCCGCCCAGGGCGAGATCCTGGAGCTGAAGGACACCGTGAACACGATGGTGGACCAGCTCTCCTCGTTCGCCGACGAGGTGACGCGCGTGGCGCGCGAGGTGGGCATCGAGGGCAAGCTGGGCGGCCAGGCGCAGGTGCGCGGCGTCTCCGGCACCTGGCGCGACCTCACCGAGAACGTCAACCAGCTCGCCGGCAACCTGACCAGCCAGGTCCGCAACATCTCCCAGGTCTCCACGGCCGTCGCCAAGGGCGACCTGGGTCAGAAGATCACAGTGGACGCGCAGGGCGAGATCCTGGAGCTGAAGAACACCGTCAACACGATGGTGGACCAGCTCTCCTCGTTCGCCGACGAGGTGACCCGGGTGGCCCGTGAGGTGGGTACCGAGGGCAAGCTGGGTGGTCAGGCCCAGGTCAAGGGCGTCTCGGGTACGTGGCGGGACCTGACCGACAACGTGAACTCGATGGCGTCGAACCTGACCAGCCAGGTGCGGAACATCGCCTCGGTCACCACCGCCGTGGCGAAGGGTGACCTGTCGCAGAAGATCACTGTGGACGCCCGGGGCGAGATCCTGGAGCTGAAGTCCACTGTCAACACGATGGTGGACCAGCTGTCGTCGTTCGCCGACGAGGTCACGCGGGTGGCGCGCGAGGTGGGCACCGAGGGCAAGCTCGGCGGCCAGGCCCAGGTACGCGGCGTCGCCGGCACCTGGCGCGACCTGACCGACAACGTGAACTCGATGGCGTCGAACCTGACCGCGCAGGTGCGCAACATCGCCCAGGTGTCGACAGCCGTCGCCAAGGGTGACCTGTCGCAGAAGATCACAGTGGACGCGCAGGGCGAGATCCTGGAGCTGAAGTCGACTGTCAACACGATGGTCGACCAGCTCTCGTCGTTCGCCGACGAGGTCACGCGCGTGGCCCGTGAGGTGGGCACCGAGGGCAAGCTGGGTGGTCAGGCCCAGGTCAAGGGCGTCTCGGGTACGTGGCGGGACCTGACCGACAACGTGAACTCGATGGCGTCGAACCTGACCAGCCAGGTGCGGAACATCGCCTCGGTCACCACCGCCGTGGCGAACGGCGACCTGGGTCAGAAGATCACAGTGGACGCGCAGGGCGAGATCCTGGAGCTGAAGAACACAGTCAACACGATGGTGGACCAGCTCTCGTCGTTCGCCGACGAGGTCACGAGGGTGGCCCGTGAGGTGGGTACCGAGGGCAAGCTGGGTGGTCAGGCCCAGGTCAAGGGCGTCTCCGGTACGTGGCGCGACCTCACCGAGAACGTCAACCAGCTCGCCTCGACCCTGACCACGCAATTGCGCGCCATCGCGCAGGTCTCCACGTCGGTGACCCGCGGCGACCTGACCCAGCGGATCAACGTGAAGGCGCAGGGCGAGGTCGCCGAGCTGAAGGACAACATCAACCAGATGATCGTCACCCTCAGGGAGACGACCAAGAAGAACGCCGAGCAGGGCTGGCTGGACTCGAACCTGGCCCGGATCGGCGGTCTGCTCCAGGGCCAGCGCGACCTGGGCGAGGTCTGCCGCATGATCATGCAGGAGGTGACCCCGCTGGTGGACGCGCAGCTCGGCGCGTTCTTCCTGGCGGACAGCTCCGAGGGCAGCATGCGGCTGCGGCTCACCGCCTCCTACGGGTACGTGGCACGCGGCCACGACGTCACGTTCGGCCCGGGTGAGGGGCTGGTCGGGCAGGCCGCCCTGTCGCGCCGGACGATCCGGGTCAAGGCGCAGCCGGACGGGCGCCTCGTCGTACGGTCCGGGCTGGCCGACACGCCCCCGGCCGACCTGGTGGTGCTGCCGGTCCAGTTCGAGGGCGAGCTGCTCGGTGTGATCGAGTTCGCCGGCGTGGCCACGTTCTCCGAGCTGCACCTGGCGTTCCTGGAGCGGCTGGTGCTCACCATCGGCGTCGCTGTCAACACCATCCAGGCCAACCGGCGTACGGAGGAGCTGCTGGCGCAGTCGCAGCGGCTGGCGCACGAGATGCAGGACCAGTCGGCCGAGTTGCAGCGCACCAACGCGGAGCTGGAGGACAAGGCGAAGCTCCTGTCCGAGCAGAAGGCCAACATCGAGACGCAGAACCGGGAGATCGAGCTGGCCCGCCTCGGCCTGGAGGAGAAGGCGCAGCAGCTCACCCGCGCGTCGGCGTACAAGTCGGAGTTCCTGGCGAACATGAGCCACGAGCTGCGTACGCCGCTGAACTCGCTGCTCCTGCTGGCCCGGCTGCTGGCCGAGAACCCGGAGCGCAACCTCAGCGCGAAGCAGATCGAGTTCGCCCGGACCATCCACGGCGCCGGGTCGGACCTGCTGTCGCTGATCGACGACATCCTCGACCTGTCCAAGATCGAGGCGGGCCGGATGGACGTGGAGCCCACCGAGATCCAGTTCGCCGAGATCCGCGGCTACGTCGAGCAGGCGTTCGCGCCGCAGGCCGAGGAGAAGGGCCTGGACTTCCAGGTACGGGTCAGCCGTGACCTGCCGCCCGCGCTGGTCACCGACGCCCAGCGGTTGCAGCAGATCCTGCGCAACCTGCTGTCGAACGCGGTGAAGTTCACCGACAACGGCGCGGTGACGCTGCGGATCGGCCCGGCGGCCGACAACGCCGTCTTCGACGTGCCGGCGCTGACGAACGCGCAGCGGGTGATCGCGTTCACCGTGATCGACACCGGCATCGGGATCTCCGACGACAAGCTGTCGCTGATCTTCGAGGCGTTCCAGCAGGCGGACGGCACCACCAGCCGCCGCTACGGCGGCACCGGCCTGGGCCTGTCCATCAGCCGTGACCTGGCCCGCCTGCTCGGCGGCACGATCACCGTCTCGTCCGCGCCCGGTCAGGGTTCGACGTTCACTCTCTTCGTACCCGATGTGCTGGCGCCGGACGCGGTGGTGGCGCCGGCGCCACCGTCGCCGAGCCGCGCGGGCCTGCCGTCGTCGCTGCTCATGCCCATGGAGCTGCCGCAGCCGCAGGAGACGCCCGCCACCCGGCGCCTGGACGGCGTGACCGTGCTGATCATCGACGACGACGTGCGGAACGTGTTCGCGCTGACGTCCGCGTTGGAACTGCACGGGATGACCGTGTTGTACTCGGACAACGGGGCGGACGGCGTCCGCCAGCTCGCCGAGCACCCGGAGGTGGACATCGTCCTGATGGACGCCATGATGCCGGACCAGGACGGGTATGAGACGACAGCGCAGATCCGCCGCAACCACCGGTTCGCGGACCTGCCGATCGTCTTCCTGACCGCGAAGGCGATGCCGGGCGACCGGGAGTCGGCGCTCGGCGCCGGCGGCAGCGACTACATCACCAAGCCGGTGGACCTGGACGAGCTGATCGAACTGATGGCGTCCTGGATCAGCCGGAGCCGAGGCGAGGAGAACGCGTGACGCAGACGGCCAAGGCCCTGCTGGTGGACGACCGGCGGGAGAACCTGATGGCGCTGGAGGCGATCCTCCAGGGTCTCCCGGTGCAGTCGGTCGCGGTGGAGAGCGGCGAGGCGGCGCTCAAGCAGCTCCTGGTGGACGACTTCGCGGTGATCCTGCTGGACGCCCAGATGCCGGACATGGACGGGTTCGAGACCGCCACCCACATCAAGCGGCGCGAGCGCACCCGGCACGTACCGATCATCTTCCTGACCGCCGCGGACAAGGACGCCCAGCTCGCGCTGCGCGGCTACGCGGCCGGTGCGGTCGACTACCTGACCAAGCCGTTCGACCCGTGGGTGCTGCGCGCAAAGGTGACGGTCTTCGTCGACCTGTGGGTGAAGACGCGGCAGCTCGCCGCCCAGTCGGATCTGGTGCGGGAACGGGATCTGCAGTGGCGGCACCTGACCGACGCGGTCGACGAGGCGACGGCGCTGCTGCGCGCCGACGACGACCCGTCCACCCGGGAGCGCGCGGTGGAGCTGCTGGAGCAGGCGCGCTGGGGCAACACCCGCTGACGGTTCAGCCGCCGGCCGGGCCGCCGTGCCCGGTCGCGGCCCGCCGGGCCCGCCAGCGGTCGCCGAGCGATTCCAGCTCCTCCTGCACGAAGAGGAAGAAGTCGCGCATCTCGGCGACCCGCTCACCGGCCGGTGTGCTCCGGCCGTGCAGCGCGTCGACTCCGCCGGCGGCGATGTCGATGAAGTTCTTGTAGAGCGTGGTCTTGGTGATGGTCGCCTCGTACCACGGGTTGTCGGGCATCCGGTAGCGGTCGCGCCGGGAGCCCTTGACCGGCTCGCGGACCAGCATGGCGAACTGGGTCAGGTAGCGCACCGCGCCGCTCACCGCCGCCGCGCTGACGCCGAGCCGCTCGGCGATCTCGCCCGCGGTGAGCGGGTCGTCGGCGCTCATCACTGTGAACAGGACCCGGGCGGCCATCCGGGGGAAGCCCACGTCGGCGAAGGCCATCGCCATCCGCTCGACGAAGAGGTGGACCTCTTCCTCGTCGTGCTGGGGCGGCACGTTCATGCTCGGCTCCTCGACACTCACCCCGTGACCCTACAGTCTTCACAACTTTGTGAAACGAGCGTAGCTTCTGAAGTATGGAAACGGCAATCGATGTGTCCGGCCTGGTGAAGACCTTCGGCCGCACCCGGGCCCTCGACGGGCTCGACCTGACCGTTCGCACCGGAGAGGTGCACGGCTTCCTGGGCCCGAACGGCTCCGGCAAGTCGACCACCATCCGGGTGCTGCTCGGCCTGCTGCGGGCGGACGCGGGGGCCGTCCGACTGCTGGGCGGCGACCCGTGGCGGGACGCGGTGGCGCTGCACCGGCGCCTCGCGTACGTACCCGGCGACGTCACGCTCTGGCCCGGCCTCAGCGGCGGCGAGGTGATCGACCTGCTCGGCCGGCTGCGCGGCGGGCTCGACCCGGAACGCCGCGCCGAGCTGCTGGAGTCGTTCGAGCTGGACCCGCGCAAGAAGGGCCGCACCTACTCCAAGGGCAACCGGCAGAAGGTCGGTCTGGTCGCCGCGCTCGCCTCCGACGTCGAACTGCTCATCCTCGACGAGCCGACCTCCGGGCTCGACCCGCTGATGGAGGAGGTCTTCCAGCACTGGGTCCGCCGCGCCCGGCAGGACGGGCGCACCGTGTTGTTGTCCAGCCACATCCTGGCCGAGGTGGAGGCGCTCTGCGACCGGGTGACGATCATCCGGGCCGGCCGGGCGGTGGAGTCAGGCACGCTCGGTGACCTGCGCCACCTGCACCGCACCGCGATCGACGCCGAGGTCACCGCGCCGCTGGACGGCCTGGCCGACCTGCCGGGCGTGCACGACCTGCGGGTGGACGGGCAGCGGGTCCGCTTCGACGTGGACACCGCGTCGCTCGACGCCGCGCTGCGCCGGCTCACCGAGCTGGGGGTACGCAGCCTGGTCAGCACGCCGCCCACGCTTGAGGAACTGTTCCTGCGGCACTACGAGACGACGCCGTCCGAGGCGGCGCCCTCTTCCGACGCGGCGCCCTCTTCCGACGCGGCGCCCTCCGAGACGGCGGACCGGTCATGAGCGCGCTCACCGGCACGCGTCACCTGGTCCGGCTGATCCTGCGCCGGGACCGCCTCCTGCTGCCGCTGTGGGTGCTGGTCCTCGCGGTGCTGCCGATCACGTACGCGGCCAGCTTCTTCGAACTGTTCCCGACCGCTGCCGAGCGGGCCGCGTACCTGGAGGGCACCGCCCGCAACCCGTCGATCGTCGCGCTGCTCGGCCCGGCGTACGGCGACAGCGTCGGCGCGCTCACCGCCCAGCGCAGCGGCTTCCTGCTGCTCATCGTCGCGCTGGCGAGCCTGCTCACCGTCATCCGGCACACCCGCACCGAGGAGGAGGCCGGGCGACGGGAACTGCTCGGCGGCAGCGTGCTCGGGCGGCACGCCGGGCTGACCGCCGCGCTGCTCGTCACGTACGGCGCCGACCTGGTGCTCGGGCTGCTCACCGCCGCCGGGCTCGTCTCGACCGGGCTGCCGGTCGGCGGCTCGGTCGCGTACGGACTGGTCACCGTGCTGACCGGCGCCGTCTTCGCCACGCTCGGCGGGCTGGCCGCCCAGCTCACCGAGACTGCGGGCGGGGCGCGGGGCATCGGCCTCGCCGGTCTCGGCGCCGCGTTCGGGCTGCGCCTGGCCGGGGACACCGCCGGCGACGACTGGCCGAGCTGGCTGTCCCCGCTGGGCTGGGCCGCCCGCGTCCGCCCGTACGAGGGGGAGCGGTGGTGGGTGGTGCTGCTGCCACTGGCCGCCACCGTGCTGCTCGCCGCGCTCGCGTACCCGATCTCGGTCCGCCGCGACCTGGGCGCGGGCGTGCTGCCGCCCCGGCTCGGCCCGGCCGGCGCGGGCGGCGCGTTGTCCGGTCCGTTCGGGCTGGCCTGGCGGCTGCACCGGGGGCAGATCCTCTGGTGGTCGGTCGGGTTCGGCCTGCTCGGGCTGATCCTCGGTGGCGCGGCCGAGGCGGCCGGTCGGTCGGTCGAGGGGAGTCCGCGGATGGAGGAGATCGTGGCCCGGCTCGGCGGGGCGTCCGGGATGGCCGACGCGTACCTGGGGGTCACGCTGAGCCTGGCCGGGCTCGCAGCAGCCGGGTACGGCATCCAGGCCGCGCTGCGGATGCGCGCCGAGGAGGCCGCCGGGCACGCCGAGCCGGTGCTCGCCACCGGGACGCGGCGCTCGACCTGGCTGCTCTCGCACGTGGCGTTCGCGCTGCTCGGCCCGGTCGTGGTGCTCGGTGTGACCGGGCTGGCCACCGGCCTGACGTACGGGCTGAGCACCGGTGACGTGCCCCGCCAGCTGGGCCGGATGCTCGCCGCGGGCCTGGCCCAGGTGCCTGCGGCGTGGGTGCTGGCCGGGCTCGCCGTGCTGCTCTACGGCCTGCTGCCCCGGCTCGCGTCCGCCGCGTGGGTGGTGCTGGCGGTCTGCGTGCTGCTCGGGCAGCTCGGCGCCGTGCTGGAGCTGGACCAGTGGCTGCTGGACGTGTCCCCGTTCACGCACACCCCGCAGGTGCTGCGCGACGCGTGGACCCCCACCCCGCTCTACGTGCTGACGGCCCTGGCGGTGACTCTGGCCACAGCAGGCCTGCTCACGTTCCGCCGCCGCGACATCCCCGTCCTCTGACCCGCGTTGATCTTGCACTTGTGGCCCCGACAAAGCGGGCGAATCACCCGCACGGAGGGCCGCAAGTGCAAGATCGCGGGGGAGGGCGGAGGTGAGGGCTACGGGGTGGCTTCGTTGCGGATCATCAGGGCGCTGCGGAGGCCGGTGATGTCCAGGACGCGGATCAGGAAGTCGCCGACGTTGGTGAGCATCAGCAGGCACTGGGTGTGGCTGGCCTTGCGGCTGAGCACCACGAGCGTGCCGAGGCCCTGCGAGTCGCAGAACGTGACCCCGGCCAGGTCGAGCACGATGCGCGGGGGCGGATCCGCCAGCACCTCGTTCACCACTGTCGAGAGCTGGGCGGCCGTGAGCATGTCGATCTCACCGGCCAGGCGAAGCACGGCTTCGTCACCCGTCCGGTGTACGGTGATGGACAGTTCGGCACGATCCACCCGGTCAGCCTATCGCGATCTCGACCGACGGGCCTGTCGAGCGGATCGCCGTCGGTCCGCCGCGCCGCTCAGGCGGGTGAGCGGCGGGTGAGCCTGGTAACCCCCGTTGCGGGGTGCCTGCCAGGCAGCGCTCCGGCGCTGACACAATGGCCCCATCGTGACCGAGACCTTTTCCGCCGGATCCGGCCGTTACCCGGCCGACGCCCCGGCCTCCGAGGCCCTGTTCGACCGCGCCAAGGCCGTCGTGCCCGGCGGGGTCAACTCTCCCGTGCGCGCGTTCCGTGCCGTCGGCGGCACCCCGCGCTTCATGGTCCGGGGGGAGGGTCCGTGGCTCTTCGACGCCGACGATCGGCGCTACGTCGACCTGGTCTGCTCCTGGGGTCCGCTGATCCTCGGTCACGCGCACCCGGCAGTGGTGGAGGCGCTGCGCGAGGCGGCGCCGCTCGGCACCAGCTTCGGCACGCCGACGCCGGGTGAGGTCGACCTGGCCGAGGAGATCATCGCGCGGACGCCGGTGGAGCAGGTGCGCCTCGTCAACTCCGGCACCGAGGCGACCATGTCGGCGATCCGGCTGGCCCGCGGCTTCACCGGCCGCGCCAAGATCATCAAGTTCTCCGGCTGCTACCACGGCCACTCCGACGCGCTGCTCGCCGCCGCCGGCTCCGGCGTGGCCACCTTCGGCCTGCCCGACTCGCCCGGCGTGACCGGCGCGGCAGCGGGCGACACCATCGTGCTGCCGTACAACGACCTGCGCGCGGTCGAGGAGGCGTTCGCCGCCGAGGGGCAGCACATCGCCGCGATCATCACCGAGGCCGCCGCCGGCAACATGGGCGTGATCGCGCCCCGCGACGGTTTCAACTCCGAGCTGGCCCGGATCGCCCACGCCAACGGCGCGCTGCTCATCGTCGACGAGGTGATGACCGGGTTCCGGGTGTCCCGCGCCGGATGGCACGGCCTCGACCCCTCGGACGCGGACCTGTGGACGTACGGGAAGGTCATGGGTGGCGGCCTGCCCGCCGCGGCGTTCGGCGGGCGCGCGGAGATCATGGCGAAGCTCGCCCCGGCCGGCCCGGTCTACCAGGCCGGCACGCTCTCCGGCAACCCGCTGGCCTGCGCGGCCGGTCTGGCCACGCTGCGGCTGGCCGACGACGCGCTCTACCGGCGGCTCGACGAGACCGCCGCCGCGCTGGGCAAGCTGACCACCGAGGCGCTGTCCGCGGCGGGCGTGCCGCACCGCCTCTCCACCGCGGGCAACATGTTCTCGGTCTTCTTCACCGACGCGGACGTGCACGACTACGACAGCGCCCGCACCCAGGTGGTGCCGGCGTTCAAGGCGTTCTTCCACGCGATGCTCGCCGGTGGCGTCTACCTGCCGCCGAGCGCGTTCGAGTCGTGGTTCGTCTCGACCGCGATCGACGACGCCGCGTGGGAGCAGATCGCCGCCGCCCTGCCGGTGGCGGCGCGGGCGGCGGCAGCGGCGGGACACGGGGGGTAACCAGTGGCGGAGACTGTGGTGCACGTGCTGCGGCACGGCGAGGTGCACAACCCGGACGGCATCCTCTACGGCCGCCTGCCCGGGTTCCGCCTCTCCGAGCTGGGCGTGCAGATGGCCAAGGCGGCGGCGCAGGCGCTCGCCGACCGGACCGTGGTGCACGTGGTGGCCAGCCCGCTGGAGCGCGCCCAGCAGACCGCCGAGCCGATCGCAGCGCAGTTCGGTCTCTCCGTCGGCGTCGACGAGCGCCTGATCGAGAGCGCGAACTGGTTCGAGGGCAAGAAGGTCTCGCCCGGTGACGGCTCGTTCCGCGACCCGCGCAACTGGTGGGTGCTGCGCGACCCGGTGACCCCGTCCTGGGGCGAGGCGTACCGGGCCATCGCCGAGCGCATGTTCGCCGCGCTGCACGCCGCCCGGGTCGCCGCCGAGGGGCGGGAGGCGGTGCTCGTGTCGCACCAGCTCCCGATCTGGACGCTGCGCCGGCACGTCGAGCGCAAGCGCCTCTGGCACGACCCGCGCCGTCGCCAGTGCGGCCTGGCCAGCCTCACCTCGTTCCACTTCGACGGCGCCAAGATCGTCGGTATCGGGTACTCCGAGCCGGCGGCCCACCTCGTCTCGATCTCGCCGACCGCCCGGACGGCCAAGGGGGCCTGATGCTCACCCGGAGGCTCGCCGCCGCCCTGCTCGCCGCCGTGACCGCCGGTACGGTGCTGGTCGGCTGTTCCTCCGGCAGCCAGGAGAGCCGGTGCGCGGCCGACGGTTCCACAGTCACCTGCGCCCCGGACCAGCGCTCCAAGACGCCGAAGGTGAGCGGTGAACTGCTCACCGGCGGCAGCTACGACATCTCCCGCGACCGCGGGCAGGTCGTCGTGGTCAACTTCTGGGGCTCCTGGTGCGCGCCCTGCCGCGCCGAGGCGGACGACCTGGAGGCCACCTACCAGGCTACCAAGGGCTCCGGCGTGACGTTCCTCGGCATCAACGTGCAGGACAGCAAGGACAAGGCGATCGCCTTCGAGGAGGGCCGGGTCACGTACCCGAGCATCTTCGACCCGGCCAGCCGCCAGGCGCTGAACTTCGACATCCCGCCGAACACCACCCCGGCCACGGTCGTGCTCGACCGCGAGGGCCGGATCGCCGTGGTGATCCGCCGGGCCGTCACCCGCGACGAACTGCGGCCGATCGTCGAGGACATCGCCGCCGAGTCGCCGCCGCCGAACGGCGCCCGCTGATGGGCGAGACGTTCCGCCAGCTCGCCGAGTCCGGCCCGCTGCTGCTCGCGGTCGGCGCGGCGGCGCTGGCCGGACTGGTCAGCTTCCTGTCCCCGTGCGTGCTCCCGCTCATGCCCGGCTACCTGTCGTACGTGACCGGCTTGGCCGGCTCCGACCTGGAGGGTGCAAGGAAGGGCCCCCTTTTAACGCCTCCGGTAGAGGAAGGGCCCCTTCTTAACACCGGTGCCGCCGCCGGCAGCAGCGCGGGCGGCTCGGGTGGCTCGGGTGGCTCGGGTGGCGTGAGCGTCGCCGAGCGGGCGACGCCGCAACGGACCACCGCCGCCGTCAAGGGCCGGGTGCTCGCCGGCACGCTGCTGTTCATCGCGGGCTTCACCGTCGTGTTCGTCGCCACCGCGATCCTCTTCTCCGGCGTCGGCAAGCTCTTCTTCCGGTACGAGCGCACGCTGGAGATCGTCATCGGCGCGCTCGTGGTGGTGCTCGGCCTCGGCTACCTCGGGGTGATCCCCGGTATGCAGCGGGAGTTCCGCATCCGCTGGCTGCCCTCCGCCGGGTTGCTCGGCGCGCCGGTGCTCGGCGCGGTCTTCGCGCTCAGCTGGCTGCCCTGCACCGGCCCGACGCTCGGCGCGGTGCTCGGCATGGCGGCCACCGAGGGCGGGACCGACCGGGCGGTGGTGCTCGCCGTGGCGTACTGCCTCGGGTTGGGGATACCGTTCGTCGTCTTCGGGCTGGGCTTCCAGCGTCTGCTCGGGGTGTTCCGCGCCGTCCGGCGCAACAGCCGGTGGGTCACCCGGATCGGCGGCGCGCTGCTGATCGCGATCGGCCTGGCGCTGATCACCGGCGGCTGGGTGAACGTGGTGATCTGGTTGCAGACGAACGTGGGCGTGGGCGAGGTGAGCATCTGATGACGACCGTTGACGACAGGCCGTCGACCCCACCCGCGCAGGCGCCCCGGCGGCGGGTCAACCCGGTGCTGGCCCTGCTGCGCAACTCGTGGCGGCAGCTCACCAGCATGCGTACGGCGCTGATCCTGCTGTTCCTGCTCGCCGTCGCGGCCATCCCCGGCTCGGTGCTGCCCCAGCGCGGCGTCAACCCGGAACGCGTCAACCAGTGGTTCGTCGACCACCCCGACCTCGCGCCCCGGCTGAACCAGATCGGCGCGTTCGAGGTCTTCGGCTCGGTCTGGTTCTCCGCGATCTACCTGCTGCTGTTCACCTCGCTGATCGGCTGCATCCTGCCCCGCGCCCGCGACCACGTCCGCGCGCTGCGGATGAAGCCGCCGGCCGCGCCGAAGCGGTTCGACCGGCTGCCCCAGCACGCGGTGCTGGAGGCCCCGGCCGCCGCCGACCCCGAGGCGATCGCGGCGGTGCTGCGCCGCCGCCGGTGGCGGGTCACCGTGCGCGGCGACGAGGTCTCCGCCGAGAAGGGCTACCTCAAGGAGACCGGCAACCTGCTCTTCCACGTGTCGCTGGTCGCCGTCCTGCTCGGGGTGGCGCTCGGTTCCTGGTACGGATGGCACGGCAACCGCATCCTGGTGGCGGGCGAGGACAACGCCTTCTGCAACACCCGCCAGCAGTACGCCGAGGCGTCGCTCGGCCCGCGCGTGGACAGCTCCGACCTGCCGCCGTTCTGCCTGACGCTGGAGAAGTTCGAGGCCGACTACCTGCCGTCCGGGCTGGCGTCCCGCTACTGGGCCACGGTGACCGTGGACGAGCCGGGCGGCACGGAACGGACCGCCGGGTTCTCGGTCAACTCGCCGTTGCGGCTCGGCTCGGCGAACGTCTACCTGCTCGGCAACGGCTACGCGCCGCTGCTGAAGTACACCGACAGGTACGGCCGCAGCCAGACCAGCGAGGCGCCGTTCCTGCGCACCGGTGACTCCAACGCGACCGAGGAGGGCGTGGCGATCTTCCCGGACGCCAACGTCGACCCGAAGACCGGCGCGCGTGCCCCGGACCAGCAGATCGCCTTCGACGGGCTCTACCTGCCGACCGCGCCGGAGAGCGCGCCGTACGTCTCGTCGCAGTACCCGGCCGAGCGGAACCCGGCGGTGAACCTGACCGCGTACCGGGGCAACCTCGGGCTGGACGCGGGCATCCCCGGCTCGGTCTACGCGCTGGACCGGCGGCAGATCGACGACGGCAAGCTCAAGGAGATCGGCACCAAGCTGCTGCGGCCGGGGGAGAAGTGGACCCTCGACGACGGCAGCACGCTGGAGTTCGTCGGCACCAAGCCGTACATCACGCTCGCGGTCCGGCACGCGCCCGGGCAGACGTTGCTGCTGGTGGCGAGCGGCACGCTGCTGCTGGGCCTGATGGGCTCGCTGTTCGCCCGGCGGCGCCGGGTCTGGTTCCGGGTTTCGCCCCCCGAGGGCGGATCTCCGACGAGCGGTAGTAGTTTGGTGGAGGCCGGTGGGCTGCCGCGCACCGAGCACCCTGGGTTCGCCGACGAGTTCGCGCAGCTCGTCGCCGCGGTGAGCGGTGACGCGCCGGACGCGCGGCGGGCGCGAGAAGGAGACGACTGATGTCCGCACTCTCCGACCAGCTGGTCGCGTTCGCGATCCTGGCGTACCTGATCGCGATGATCAGCCACGCCGTGGAGTTCGCGCTGGGCAACGCGCGGAAGGTGCCCGCGGCCGCGCCGGCGCGGGAGCTGGTCGGCGCGGGCGTCGGCGGAGCCGGCGGCACGATCGACGAGCCGGCCGTCGCGGCCACGCCGCCGCGCCCGGACCGTACCGGCGCGCGGGCCGTGCTGGCCGGCCGGATCGCCGCCTGGCTCACCGTGCTGGCAGCCGCCGTGCACCTGGGCGCCGTGGTCACCCGGGGCCTCGCCGCCGACCGGATGCCCTGGGGCAACATGTACGAGTTCGTGCTGACCGGCACCTGGATCGGTGTGGCGGCCTGGCTCGTGGTGCTCTGGAAGCAGCCGTGGCTGCGCCGGCTCGGGCTGTTCCTGACGCTGGTCATGGTGCTGCTGCTGGCCTTCGCCGAGCTGAAGCTCTACGTGCCGATCGAGCCGCTGATGCCGGCGCTGCAGTCGTGGTGGTTCATCATCCACGTCTCGACGATCATCTTCGCCTCGGGCATCTTCCTGCTGGGCGTGGTGCCCGCCGCCGCGTACCTGATGCGGTCCGGCTGGGAGCAGGGGCGGCGCAGCTTCCCGTACACCCTGGCCCGCCGCCTCCCGGAGGCGGCCGGGCTGGAGCGGCTGACCTTCATGCTGCACGCCTTCTCGTTCCCGATCTTCACCTTCGCGGTGATCGCGGGGGCGATCTGGGCCGAGGCGGCCTGGGGTCGTGCCTGGGGCTGGGACCCGAAGGAGACCTGGGCGTTCATCTCCTGGGTGGTGTACGCGGGCTACCTGCACGCCCGGGCCACGCCGAGCGTGAAGCGCAACGTGGCCACCTGGATCTCCATCGTGGGCTTCCTGACCGTGATGATGAACCTGTTCGGCGTGAACTTCTTCTTCACCGGTCTGCACTCGTACGCCGGGGTGTAGTGGCCGGGCGCGCGGTCAGCACCTCGTCCACCCGGCGCGTGATCTGGTAGGCAACCTCGGGCAGGTCGGCCAGTTCGAGGCGGTCCGCCCGGAGCGCGAACTGGGCGTGCAGCTCGCGGGCCACCGCGTCGCGGATCTCGGCCTGGAGCGGGCTGAGGCCGTCGGGGTCACCCACCACGTATGCGTCATCCATCCGCCGATGATGAACCGCCGTCGGCGAAGCTGTCAGTGACGCAGAATGTAGGACTACACTTCTTAGAACTGTAGTTATAAGAAATGTGGTTCCGTATGCCGCTGCTCGGAAAACCCGCGGAGATCTTCGACCGGGACGTCGAGTGGGCCGAACTGGCCCGGTTCGTGGCCGACGAGCGGCCCGGCGCGACGCTCGGCGTGGTCAGCGGCCGCCGGAGGCAGGGCAAGACCCTGCTGCTGTACCAACTGGCGCAGGAGAGCGCCGGCTTCTACTTCGGCGCGACCGAGGCGACGTCGACCGAATCGCTGCGCCGGTTGGGTGAGGCGCTGGGCGCGTACTCCGGGTCACCAGGCCCCGTCCACCTGCCGGACTGGGGTGCTGCTGTCGACGCGCTGCTCGCGCTGGGACGGGAGCGCCCCGTCACTGTCGTCCTCGACGAGTTCCCGTACCTGGTGCGTGCGGCCCGTGACCTGCCGTCGATCATTCAGCACGCGCTGACACCAGGGCGTCCGGAGCGGACCGGGTCCCGGGCGCGGTTGCTGCTGTGCGGCTCGGCGCTGTCCTTCATGGGAGGACTGCTCGCCGGGTCGGCGCCGCTGCGCGGGCGGGCCGGCCTGGAACTGCCGGTGCAGCCACTGGACTTCCGCGCCGCGGCGGCCTTCTGGCAGATCGACGACCCGCTGCTGGCGGTGCGCGTCTTCTCCGTCGTCGGAGGCACCCCCGCGTACCGCCGCGAGTACGTCCAGGACGACACCCCGGCCGGGCCGGACGACTTCGACGCGTGGATCGTGCGGACGGTCCTGAACCCGGCCCGGCCGCTGTTCCGTGAGGCCCGGTACCTGCTGGCCGAGGATCCGGACCTGCGGGACACGGCGCTGTACCACTCGGTTCTCGCCGCCGTCGCGGAGGGCAACGCCAGCCGGGGCGGCATCGCCGGCTACATCGGGCGGAAGGCCACCGACCTCCAGCACCCGCTGACCGTGCTGGAGGACGCCGGACTGCTGCTGCGCGAGCCCGACCCGCTGCGCAGCGGTCGCAGCAGCTACCGGATCACCGAGCCGTTGATCACCTTCTACCAGGCCGTGATGCGCCCGGCGTGGACGGCTCTGGAGCAGCGGCGCGGCGCCGACGTCTGGCGTCGCTCACAGCGCCGCTACGCCAGCGCGGTGCTCGGACCCCGGTTCGAGGAGATCGTGCGGCAGTGGGCGCTCCGCTTCGCCGAACCCGAGCTTCTCGGTGGGCACGTCGCCCAGGTGAGCGCGGCGACGCTGACCGATCCGGACACCCGGACGCGCCACGAACTCGACCTGGTCGCGGTGGGCGAGCCGCCAACGGGCGACGGCCCTCGCCCGTTGTTGGCGATCGGTGAGGTCAAGTGGGGTCGCCGGCTGGGCCGGGTCGACCTTCAGCGGCTGGAGCGGATCCGGGCCCTGTTGGTACGGCGACCCGGCTTCGACGCGACCGGGGCGCGGCTGCTGCTGGCCGGCGGCCACGGCTTCGAGGACGACCTCGTCGAGGCCGCGGCCGGTCGGGCGGATGTGGTCCTGGCCGACCCAGCTCTCCTCTACGGGCACTGAGCGGGCGCTCATCCGCCGAACCAGCCGGGGATGTCGAGGCGGAACACGTCGGCGGGGACCATCCGGCGCAGGTCGTCCTCGATGGCGGCGACCCGGTCCGCGCCGAGCGTGGCCGCCCAGCGGTCGCGTAACTCGTCGAAGACCACAGCCGAGCGGTGCAGCCCGTCGCGCCCCTTCGCTGTCATCCGGACCAGCTTGCGGCGGGCGTCGGCGGGGTCGTCCACGCGTTCCAGGTAGCCGAGCGCGACCAGCCGGTCCACAGTCTTGCCCGCTGCCTGCTTGGAGACGCCGAGGCGTTGACCGAGGTCGGAGGCGGTGGTGCCGGCCGGGCCGACGGCCTGGAGGACGACGCCGTGTGCCGGGCGCAGCTCGGGGTGCCCCTGGCGGGCCAGCTCGGCGTGCAGGTCGTCGACGAGCGTACGGAAACCGGCGAGCAGGAGCAGCGGCAGCGCGAAGCCGGGGCGGTCAGGCGTTGCCATGTTCGACAACCACGTTTACTATTCCGTCAACCACGTTGACCATCTTACGAGAGGGGCCCTGTCATGTCCCGCTTCACCGCGTACGAGCCGGACACCGCGCCCGCCGCCGCCCGCCCGGTCATGGCCGGAGTACGTCGCTCGCTGGGTCACCTGCCCGCCGCCGTGAGCCTGATGGCCGGCTCGCCCGAACTGCTCAAGGGCTTCCTCGCCGCCAACGCCGCGTTCGAGGCCACCGACCTGGACCCGGTCGCACGGGAGGTGGTCGTGCTGACGGTCGCCACCCGCAACGGTTGCCACCTCTGCGTGGCCATGCACACCGCGACGCTGGTCCGGCACGGCGCCGCGCCCGAGCTGATCGAGGCGCTGCGGGCCGGTACGACGCTGCCCGACCCCCGGCTGGAGGCGCTGCGCCGCTTCACAGTCGCCGTGCTCGACCACCGGGGCGCGGTCCCCGACGCCGACCTGGACGCGCTGCTCGCCGCCGGATGGCAGCCCCGGCACGCGCTGGACGTGGTGCTCGGCGTCGGCACGTACACGATCTCCACGTTCGCCAACCGGCTCACCGATGCGCCGCTCGACGAGCCGCTGGCCGCGTACGCCTGGCAGCCCGCCGCCTGAGCTGCGGGTGTTAAGAAGGGGCCTCTCCTCTACCGGAGGCGTTAAAAGGGGGCCCGTCCTTACCTCCGCAGGAGGGTACGGGAGGATGGGCGGTATGGCGGCTCGCTTCCCGTACACCGATCTGAAGGATTTCCTCGCGGCCTTGGAGCGTGCGGGCGAGCTGCGGCGGGTGAGCGCGCCGGTCGACCCCACGCTGGAGATCAGCGAGATCGTCACCCGCACCGTCCGGGCCGGCGGGCCCGCGCTGCTGTTCGAGCGCCCCACCCGGGGTGAGATGCCGGTGGCGATCAACCTGTTCGGCACCGAGAAGCGGATGGCGATGGCTCTCGGGGTGGAGCACCTCGACGAGATCGGCGAGCGCATCGGCGACATGCTCAAGCCGGAGCTGCCGCAGGGCTTCTCCGGGATGATGGGCGGCCTGGGCAAGGTCATGCAGCTCAAGTCGATGCCGCCGAAGAAGGTCAAGACCGCGCCCTGCCAGCAGGTGGTCTACCGCGGCGACGACGTCGACCTGAACCGGCTGCCCGGGTTGCAGGTGTGGCCCGGTGACGGCGGGATCTTCCACAACTTCGGGCTGACCCACACCAAGCACCCGGAGACCGGCAAGCGCAACCTCGGGCTCTACCGGCTCCAGCAGCACTGGCACAACACCATCGGCATGCACTGGCAGATCCACAAGAACTCCACCGCGCACCACGCGGTCGCCGAGCGGCTCGGCCAGCGGCTGCCGGTGGCGATCGCGATCGGCGCGGACCCGGTGGTGGCGTACTCGGCCAGCGCGCCGCTGCCGGCCGACATCGACGAGTACCTGTTCGCCGGGTTCCTCGCCGGTGAGCGGGTCGAGATGGTCGACTGCCTGACCGTCCCGTTGCAGGTCCCGGCGCACGCGCAGATCGTGCTGGAGGGCTACATCGAGCCGGGCGAGCGCCTGCCCGAGGGGCCGTTCGGCGACCACACCGGCTTCTACACGCCGGTCGAGCCGTTCCCGGTGATGCACATCGAGTGCATGACCATGCAGCGCGACCCGGTCTACCACTCGATCGTCACGTCCCAGCCGCCGCAGGAGGACCACGGCCTCGGCAAGGCCACCGAGCGGATCTTCGCGCCGCTGCTGCGCTTCCTGATCCCGGACATCGTCGACTACGACCTGCCCGCCGCCGGGGTCTTCCACAACTGCGCGATCGTGTCGATCCGCAAGCGCTACCCGAAGCACGCGCAGAAGGTCATGAACGCGATCTGGGGCGCGCACATGATGTCGCTGACCAAGCTGATCGTGATCGTCGACGAGGACTGCGACGTGCACGACTACAACGAGGTCGCGTTCCGTGCCTTCGGCAACGTCGACTACGCCCGCGACCTGATGGTCACCGAGGGACCGGTGGACCACCTGGACCACGCCTCGTACCAGCAGTTCTGGGGTGGCAAGGCGGGCATCGACGCGACCCGCAAGCTGCCCGAGGAGGGCTACAGCCGGGGCTGGCCGGAGGAGATGCGCATGTCGCCCGAGGTGGTCTCGCTCGTCGACAAGCGCTGGAAGGAATACGGGATCTGATGACGGCGGCAGTACAGGAACGACCCGGCCGGGTCTCGTCCTTCCTCAAGCTCGTCGCCATCGAGCACTCGGTCTTCGCGCTGCCGTTCGCGTACCTGTCGGCGCTGACCGCCATGCAGCTCAACGGCGGCCGGGTGCGCTGGGGAGACCTGCTGCTGATCACCGTGGCGATGGTCGGCGCGCGGACGTTCGCGATGGCCGCGAACCGGATCCTCGACCGGCGGATCGACGCGCGGAACCCGCGTACGGCCAACCGGGAACTGGTCACCGGCGCGGTGAGCGTGCGGACGGCCTGGACCGGCGCGGCCGTCGCGCTCGTGGTGTTCCTGGCCGCTGCCGCCCTGCTCAACCCGCTCTGCCTGGTGCTCGCGCCGCTCGCCGTGGTGCCGCTCGTGGTCTACCCGTACGCCAAGCGGTTCACGAACTGGCCGCACGCCATCCTCGGGGTGGCCCAGGCGGTCGGACCGGTCGGCGCCTGGCTGGCGGTCACTGGCACGCTCGACGGCTCCGGCCCGGCCTGGCTGCTCGGCGCCGCCGTCGGCCTGTGGATCGGCGGCTTCGACCTGATCTACGCCTGCCAGGACTCGGAGATCGACCGGGAGATCGGCGTGCACAGCGTCCCCGCCCGGTACGGCCGGCGCTTCGCGCTGCACGCCTCCACTGTCGCGCATGTGGTGACGTTCGCGCTGTTCATTTGGTTCGGCGCCTGGGTCGGCTTCGGCTGGCTGTGGTGGATCGGGCTGGCGCTCACCGCTGTCGCCTTCGCCTACCAGCACATGGTGGTCAGCCCCACCGACCTGAGCAAGGTCAACCGGGCGTTCTTCACCGCCAACGGCTTCGTCGGCATCGCGTTGTTCGTCCTCGCGCTGCTCGACCTGGTGATCCGGCTCGGCCTGCGGCCGTAGACGGCAACGCCGGGCATCGGGTCAGGACGCCGCGGCGACCGGGTAGCGGGCGCTCTCCAGCGTCCAGTCGACCGTGCCGCGCACGGCGGCGGCCAGCCCGTCGAGATGGGTGGCGACGGCGTCGTCGAGCGTCGGGCCGAACGACGGCGCCGCCGCCAGGAGCGCCGCGAACCGGTCCATCTCGGCCCGCCAGTGCCCCGCGACCAGGTCGACCGCCGCCGGCACCGGCACGCCCCGCTCGGCCGCCGTCGCCAGCACCAGGTTGTGCCCGCCGCCGGTGGCCCGGTCGCGCTCCAGCGAGGCGATGTCGTTGAACCAGGACAGCAGGTCGTTGGCGAGGCCGGCGAGCCGCCGCAGTGCCGGATGGTGGTAGACCGCGTCGGGCAGCGGACGCCCGGACGCGAACTCGATCAGCGGGTACGACACGTACGCCGCCGACGTGGCCCGGCGCAGCCGCACGTACTCGGCGACGCCCGGTGGGCGGCCGGACGTGGTGGCGGTGGCCTCCCGGTACACCCCGTCGAGGTGGTCGGCGACTGCGTCGGCGAAACGCAGCCGCCACCGGGCCGGCATCCGGCGGCGCGGCTCCCGCCACGCCTGCACCAGCAGACGGCGCAGCGGGCCGGAGAAGCCCGGATGGCGGGCGCGCGGGCCCTCGCGCAGCAACGCGAGCGCGCCGTCACGCAGCGCCCGGATCTGCGGCGGGGTCAGCCCGTCCCGCCCGTCGCAGGCGTCGTCGACGAGGAAGAACCAGGTGAACACCGCGGTCAGCACCCGCAGGTCGGGCTCGGTGGCGTCCGGGTAGAGCCGCCCGGCGTACCGGGCGAAGCCGGCCCGCGCCAGCCGTCGGCGGGTGTCCGGGTCAGCCGGCAGGCCGAGCCGGTCGACGAGTTCCACCAGCCAGCCCTGCACGTCGTCGGCGTACGGGGAGAGGCGGGGCGGGATCGGGCAGTCGGAGCGGAGCGCCCGCAGCACCGCCGCCGTCATCACCGGCCCCTCCGTGGAAGTGGATCGCCGGTCGAAGAATTTCATGTCGCGGGACGTTCCGTGAACCCTCTGGACATCCCGGGCGGGCCGACCGAAAGGGGGTCGCCGCCCGCCGCCTGCGGCGACCAGGCACGCTTGAGGGCATGCGCGAACCATGGGTGGTGGGTGTCTCCGGCGCGTCCGGGACACCGTACGCGGCGGCTGTCGTCCGGGGCCTGCTCGACGCCGGCCAGGCGGTGGACCTGATCGTCTCCCGGGCGGCCCGGCTGACGGTGCTGGACGAGACCGGCCGGCCCTTCCGGGACGCGCACTGGGCCGAGGACCTGGCCGCCTGGCTCGACCGCGACCTCACCGGCGCGGACCTGCGGCACTGGCCCGCCGGTGACCTGGCCGCCGGCCCGAGCAGCGGCTCCTACCCGGTACGCGGCATGGCGGTGGTGCCCGCCAGCACCGCCGCGTGCGCCGGCATCGCCATCGGGCTCTCCAAGGATCTGCTCCAGCGCGCCGCCGAGGTCAACCTCAAGGAGCGCCGCCCGGTGGTCGTGGTGCCCCGGGAGACGCCGGTGACCCGCAGTCACCTGGAACATCTCATCGCGCTGCACGACGCCGGCGCGGTGGTGCTGCCGGCCAGTCCGGGCTTCTACGGCGCCGGGGCGGCGGCGTCCGCCGGGCAGCTCGTGGACTTCGTGGCCGGGAAGGTGCTCGACGCGCTCGGTGTCGAGCACACGCTGTTCCGGCGGTGGTCCGGCGAGCTGGCAGCCGGCCGCCGGGAGGCGGACCCGGACTGACGGTCCCGGTTGCCGACGTACGGGGCGCGGCCCTCGGCCGGACCGCGCCCCGTACGTTCAGTACATGCCGGCGTTCGCCGGTCCGGGGCCGGTGGAAGCGGTCGGGCCCATGTTGCGGGCCTTGCCCATGTCCTCCGCCTCGTCCAGCATGCCCTCCCCCTCGAGCAGGGCCCGCACCTCGGATTCCCGAAACCGGCGGTGCCCTCCTGGAGTCCGGATACTGCCGATCCGGCCGGCCGCTGCCCATCTGGTCACGGTCTTCGGGTCCACCCGAAACAGCGCAGCGACCTCACCCGGTGTCAGCAGGCGATCTCCAGTGTCCACAGCCCCCTCCTCGCGTCGACGAAGCCCCCGGCTGAACACACTGCCCCCGGCCGGTGCGAGCCCAGAGCCGTCATGAGGGACGTATGGCAATTACAGCACCGGCTACCGGACGTGTCCGCCAAACGCGAAAAACGCACACACTGGGAAGGTTAGGAAATGGTACAGGCGGAGAACCCCCGTGATCGTACGTTTGTGAAGGGTTGATCCACGGGTACCGACAGTGTTCCGTGGTCGCCAAACGGATAGGGTCACTCTCCGTGGACACGATCGACCTGAGCCTCGTGGAGTTGTTGCGAGGCAACGCCCGTCTGTCGTACGCCGAGCTGGCCCGTCAGGTCGGCCTCTCCGCCCCGGCCGTGCACGAGCGGGTCGGCAAGCTGGAGTCCAGCGGCGTGATCCGGGCGTACCGGGCCGAGGTCGAGCCGGAGTCGATCGGGCTCGGCGTCACAGCGCTCATCGGCATCATCGAGGACTCCGACGCGGACACCGACGAGGTGCTGGAGGCGTTCCGCCGCATCCCCGAGATCGAGTCCTGCTACTTCATGGCCGGTGTCGAGTCCTTCCTGCTCAAGGCGCGAGTCGGCACGATCGCCGAGCTGGAGCAGCTGATCGTCCGGCTGAACCGGACGGCGGGTGTGGCGTCCACCCGTACCAGCATCGCCCTGTCGACCAAGTGGGAGAACCGCCCGCAGCCGCTGGAACCGCCCACCGCCTGACGCCTCTGGCTCCGGGCCGGGGGTTGCGGTTACCGTGCGCCGATGACGAGCTCGGAGCGCGGCGCCGCCGTGGTCACAGGAGCGGCCGGCGGGCTGGGGCGGGCCATCGCCGCCGCGCTGCACGCCGACGGGTGGAACGTGCTACTCACCGACACCGACGCCAAGGCCGTGGCGGCTGCCGCCGCGCCGCTGGGTGGCTGGTCCCGCCCGCTCGACGTACGCGACGAATCCGCCTGCGCGGACGTCGCCGCCGAGGCGGCTGCCGCGCCCGGCGGCCTCGGGCTCTGGGTGAACAACGCGGGCATCCTGGTCACCGGGCCGTCGTGGGGACACGACGCCCCGGCCCGGCGCGCGGTGGTCGAGGTCAACGCGCTCGGCGCGATCAACGGCACGCTCGCCGCCGTCGCGGTGATGCGCGAACAGGGCCGCGGCCACGTGCTCAACGTCGTCTCGCTGGCCGGGCTGATCGCCGCGCCGGGCGAGACGGTGTACGCGGCCAGCAAGCACGCCCTGCTCGCGTTCAGCCTCGGCACTCTGAGCGACCTGCGGATGGCGGGCGTCCGGGGCGTACACGTGTCGTGCCTGTGCCCGGACGGGATCTGGACGCCGATGCTGCACGACAAGCTGGACGACCCGGGAGCGCTGGCGTCCTTCACCGGCTCGCTGCTCACGCCGGAGCGGGTGGCCGCGCGGGCCGTCCGGCTGGCCCGGCGGCCCCGGCCGGTGGTCAGCCTGCCGCGTTGGCGCGGTGCCCAGGTACGACTCCTGGACGCCTTCCCCCGGCTCGCCCTGGCCCTCACGCCGGTGATCCGGGCCACCGGGCGGGCCGGTCAGCGGCGGCAGGCCCGCCGGGTCCGGGAGAACCCGAGCCCGCCTCGCTTGTAACGTTGCCGACGTGACTCATCTCGACCGGTGCGACGAGGCCAGCCGGCGCTGGGTGACCGAGGCCATCGCCACGGTCGAGGCGGACGCCAACCGCTCCGCCGACACCCACCTGCTGCCCTTCCCGCTGCCCCGCGAGTGGGGGATCGACCTCTACCTCAAGGACGAGTCGGTGCACCCCACCGGCTCGCTGAAGCACCGGCTGGCCCGCTCGCTGTTCCTCTACGGGCTCTGCAACGGCTGGATCGGCCCGGACACCACGATCGTCGAGGCGTCATCAGGCTCGACGGCCGTCTCCGAGGCGTACTTCGCCCGGATGCTCGGGCTGCCGTTCATCGCTGTCATGCCCGCCTCCACGTCGCCGGAGAAGATCGCCCAGATCGAGTTCCAGGGCGGACGCTGCCACCTGGTGGACGACCCGTCGAAGGTCGTGGTGGAGGCGCGCTGGCTCGCCGAGGACAGCGGCGGCCGGTTCATGGACCAGTTCACGTACGCCGAGCGGGCCACCGACTGGCGGGGCAACAACAACATCGCCGAGTCGATCTACGCCCAGCTCGCGCTGGAACGGCACCCGGTGCCCGCCTGGATCGTGGTCGGCGCCGGCACCGGCGGCACCAGCGCCACCATCGGCCGCTACGCCCGGTATCGCCGGCTGCCCACCAAGCTCTGCGTGGTGGACCCGGAGAACTCCGCGTTCTACCCCGCCTGGCAGGCCGGTGACTGGTCGGTACGCACCGACCGCGGATCCCGGATCGAGGGCATCGGGCGGCCCACGGTCGAGGCGTCCTTCCTGCCCAGCGTGGTGGACCGGATGGTGCAGGTGCCGGACGCCGCGTCGCTCGCCGCGATGCGGGCCGGCTCGGCGGTGCTCGGCCGCCGCGTGGGCGGCTCCACCGGCACCAACCTGTGGGGCGCGTTCGGGCTGATCGCGCAGATGCGCGCGGCCGGGCGTACCGGCTCGGTGGTCACGCTGATCTGCGATCCGGGCGACCGGTACGTCGACACCTACTACTCTGACGACTGGGTGGCCGCCCAGGGCCTCGACCTCGCCCCGCACCTCGCCACCATCGACCGGTTCCTGACCGACGCCATCTGGCCGGCTGCCTGAGCCCGACCCCGGCCGGTCAGCGCGGGTCGACCCGCTCGGCCAGCCCCGGGTAGCGCACCACGAAACCGTCCGGGTCGACCTCCAGGTCGGCGGCGAACGTGTCACTGGAATACCGGACCCGGCCCGGGCCCAGCGAGGTGTAGACCTGCTCGGCGGGCACCACGGCCAGTCCGGGCAGCAGCACCCAGGCCACCGTCACGGCGGTGGCCAGGTCGGCGGGCAGCCGCCCGAGCCCGATCCGGCGGATCGGCAGCGTGTTGGTCAGTGGCGAGCCGCCCAGGTCCACGTCGAGCGCCTCGGCCAGCCGGCCCGGATCGTCGGTGCCCGGCAGGCCCGCCGGTGGGTGGCCCGCCGCGCTCAGCGCCGCGTCCAGGTCGCCCTCCTCGCCGGTACGCACGCGCCACCCGTCCCGGCCCCGCTCCAGGCGTACGCTCCGCGACCAGCCGGCGCCCTCGGACTCGACCTCCAGCCGGTTCGTCGACCAGTCCGGGCCGACGGTCAGGCGGTACCGGCACGTGTACGGGATCGGATCCACGGCGAGCGCCACACCCTGCGCGGTCAGCCCCTGACCGTCGTCGAGCACGACGTGCTCGGAGCCGGCGGTGTCGGTCCGGGCCCAGAAGAGCGACTTCGGCATGGTCCGGACGTTACGCGACCCGGCCGTCGGCGGCAGCGGATGCGCGAACGCCGCCGCCGAGCGGGATGTCCCGCTGTTCCCGGGCGTCAGGCCAGCGCTACTGATTACCCCTGCTCGTCGCCCTCTGTGGGGCGGGGCGGCCGGTTGTGGCGGGCCCACTCGTCCACCTCGTCCGCGTCCCAGACGTTCATGCCGATCAGTCGGGCGAGCGGCTCGGGAAACCCGGGGCGGCGGGTGATCTGCAGGACCCGCTGACGCGATACGCCGAACAGGGCGGCCAGCTCGCCGGGCCCGTACAGGCGTGGTCGTCTCACCCGCCGAAAGGAGGCACGAGACGTACTGGTCATACCCCGTCGGGCTACTCGTCGTCGTCCGCCGGCCGGGGCGGCCGGTGTTCCCGGATGTACCGCTCGACGTCCCGCTTCAACCAGACCGCGCCGACCGACAGCTCTTGATACGGCGCGGGGAATGCGGGGTGCCGCCGGATCTCGCGGAATCTCGATCTACCCACGCCGAGCATCTTCAAGATCTCACCGGCTGCGACGAGTTCGCCCGGTCCCGTCTCCTTGGTCACGACTTCGAAGGTAGGAGCGGGCTGACCCGACTATGGTGACGCGAACAAATAACCCCACCTATGTGGGCCCGTCAACGTTGACAGGGGGGGGGCAGGTGGGCGATCTGATGGATCGGGCCCCCGCCCGGTGGCGAGTTCGCGGCGGACGGGGGTGCCACCTGGACGCCGACACCCCAGACGCACCGCCGCCGCCGAGCGGGTGCTCGGCGGCGGCGGTGGGTGCGCTCAGATCAGTGGGTACGTGCCGTCTCNGCCCCGCCCCTCGGCCCGGAAACCGCCGGCCCGGCGCTCGGCCGGACGCGCGTCGCCCCGGTCACCGAAACGCCGCTCGGCGTGCGGGCGGTCGTCCTGGCGCCGGTCACCGAAGCCGCGCGAGCCGCTCGGCCGGTCGTCGTACCGCCGCTCGTCGCGGTCGTACCCGCGTCCGGTCGCCGGTCGCTGCCGGTCCCCGTACGGCCGGTCGGCCCGCTCGCCGAAGCGCTCGCCGCGCTGGCCGCGGTCGTCGGACCGCTGCTCGCCGAAGCTCCGGCCGTCGGACCGCCGGTCGCCGAAGCTGCGGTCGTCGCGGCGCTCCGGCCGTCCGAAGCGGCGCTCGCCGCCGGACCGCTCGCCCGAGTAGCGCTCGCCCGCCGGCCGGTCGCCGAACCGGCGGTCACCGCCGCGGTCCGCGAACCGGTCGCCGGACCGCTCGCCCGCGGGCCGGTCACCGAAGCGGCGCTCGCCCCGGCCGTCGCGGTCGCCGAACCGGCGCTCGCCACGGTCGGAGGAGCCGCGTCCGCCCCGGTCGAAGCCCCGGCCGTCGCGGTCGCCGAAGCGGCGCGAGCCGCCGCCGCGTCGCGGCTCCGGCTCGTCCCGCACCGGTACGCCGCTGGGCTCGCGCGCGCCGGTCAGCTCGGCCAGCGCCTCGTCGCCCGCCCGGACCCGGGTCTCGGCCGGCTCGACGCCCGCCTTCTCCATCATGGCCAGAGTGGTGCGGCGCTGCTTGGGCAGCACCAGCGTCGCCACCGCGCCCGACTCGCCGGCCCGAGCCGTACGGCCGGCCCGGTGCAGGTAGTCCTTGGGGTCCTTCGGCGGGTCCACGTGCAGCACCAGCGAGACGCCGTCGACGTGGATGCCGCGGGCCGCCACGTCGGTCGCGACCAGCACGGGCGTGCGGCCCTCGCGGAACTCGGCGAGCGTCTTGGTACGCATGCGCTGCGTCTTGCCGCCGTGCAGCCCACCGGCCCGCACACCGACGGCCGCGAGCTGCTCGACCAGTCGATCCACGCCGAGCTGCGTACGGGCGAACAGCATGGTGCGGCCCTCACGGGCGGCGATGGACGCGGCGACGGCGAACTTGTCGTGCGGCGGGATCAGCAGCAGGTGGTGATCCATGGTGGACACGGCGGCGGTGGCCGGTGCGGTCGAGTGGGTGACCGGGTCGGTCATGAACCGCTTGACGAGCGTGTCGACGTCGTTGTCCAGAGTGGCCGAGAACAGCAGCCGCTGTGCGTCCGCCGGAGTCTTCGCCAGCAGCTGGGTGACCTCGGGCAGGAAGCCCATGTCCGCCATCTGGTCGGCCTCGTCCAGCACGGTGATCTCGACGTCGTCGAGGCGGCACACGCCGCGCTCGATCAGGTCGCCGAGCCGTCCCGGGGTGGCCACGACGATCTCCACGCCGCGGCGCAGCGCGTCGATCTGCCGGTCGTACGGCACACCGCCGACGGCGGTCTTCAGGAACACGCCGACCGCCTTGCCGAGCGGCATGAGCGCGTCGTTGACCTGCATGGCCAGTTCACGGGTGGGGACCAGGACCAGGGCGCGCGGGTGCAGCGGCCGGGCCCGGTTGCGGTCGGCGAGCCGGGCGATCACCGGCAGGCCGAAGGCGAGCGTCTTGCCCGAGCCGGTCTGGCCCCGGCCGAGGACGTCGCGGCCCGCGAGCGAGTCGGGCAGCGTGGCCCGCTGGATCTCGAACGGGGTGGTGATGCCCTGCCGGGCGAGCACCTCGACGACCTGCCGGGGCAGGCCGAGCGAGGCGAAGTCGACGGTGTCGGGCGTCGGGTCGACGGACGGGGACGTGCTGGATTCAGCGAACGTGGTCAAGAAATACCTCTCGAGCGGGGCGCATCTTCGCGATGGCCCGCCGCGGCCTGTCACGCCGCCGAATCGCCCGCAAGATCGCCCATGGGCGCGCAGTCGGGGCGCGCCGGGTCAGTGATCGGAGACAAGTGTACGGCGCATCGCCGACTCCGCCACGGCAACGCGAAGCCGTAGTGGGCGGGCTCACCCCTGTCACTCGATGAGCATGGTCCCGGTCAGGCTGCTCAATGCGTCGTTGGCCAGGAAGACCACGAGCAGGCTGATCGCGATGAGCATGGTCAGCGCGACGGCCAGCACGATGATCACCTTGGTGTTGCCGCCCCGGGCCGCCGGGCTCTCCTCGGACCAGCCCTGGGCCAGGATGTGCCCGGTCAGCGATCCGGAGTTCTCCAGTGGGTTGCCCTGCGGGAACGACACGGTGGCGAACCCGGGCCCGTCGGTCCCGCCGTACGCGGTGCCGGCGAGATCCGGGCCGGCGGGCTGGGGGCGTACCGGACGGGTCGTGTCGGCGTCGCGGGCGGTCGTGGCCGGCGGCGGCCAGGTCGGCAGCGCCGGGGCCGGCACCACTGGCGGCGGCGGTGCCGACACGGGTGCGGCGGCCCACGACGGCAGCGCACCGTCCGGC
>NZ_LEKG01000289.1:0-5092 GCF_001029515.1 Micromonospora sp. RV43
GGTGATACTCGGCGGCGCGGTGGGTGGGGGGTCGAGTACGCTTGACGGGCACAGGCGACGACCCGGCCATCACCGGCGAGCCTCCGGAAGAACGGCCGGGTCACCGGCTCAGTAGAACCGGACGGGACCGGCCCGTCACAGCCGGCCAACGAGCGGGCGGTCGCACCTCGGCCGCCAAGCGGGGTGGTACCGCGGGCCACACCCGGGCGCCGGTCACGGCGTACCGGATTCGGCTCGTCCTCGCAGACCACGGACGAGTGAGCTGCTGAGGGAGAGCGACAGGCGATGGCCTATCCGTTGCACGACCCGACCGGCGCCGGTGTACCGGCGAGCCCGGACCTGCCCGCGGTCGAGCGCCGGGTGCTGGAGCACTGGACGGCCGACAAGACCTTCGAGGCGTCGGTGGAGGCCCGCGACGCCGGCCGGGACGGCGAGAACGAGTACGTCTTCTACGACGGCCCGCCGTTCGCCAACGGCCTGCCGCACTACGGCCACCTGTTCACCGGCTACGTCAAGGACGTGGTGCCGCGCTACCAGACCATGCGTGGCAGGCACGTCGAGCGCCGGTTCGGCTGGGACTGCCACGGCCTGCCCGCCGAGGTGGTGGCCGAGAAGCAGCTCGGCATCACCACCAAGGCGGAGATCCTCGACCTCGGCGTGGCCCGGTTCAACGACGCCTGCCGCACGTCGGTGCTGGAGTTCACCCACGACTGGGAGCGGTACGTCACCCGGCAGGCCCGCTGGGTCGACTTCGCCAACGACTACAAGACGCTCGACCTGGACTACATGGAAAGCGTCATGTGGGCCTTCAAGACCCTGCACGACAAGGGTCTGGTCTACGAGGGCTTCCGGGTGCTCGCGTACTGCTGGCGGTGCGAGACGCCGCTGTCGAACACCGAGACCCGGATGGACGACGTCTACCGGGACCGGCACGACCCGACGCTCACCGTCTGGTTCGAACTGACCGCCGACGAGAACGCGCCGGAGCCGCTGCGCGGGCCGGTCAAGCTGGGCGTCTGGACGACCACGCCGTGGACGCTGCCGTCGAACCTGGCGCTCGCCGTCGGCCCCGACATCGAGTACGCGCTGCTGGAACGCGACGGTGAGCGCTACGTCGTCGGCGCCGCGCGCCTCGGCGCGTACGCCAAGGAGCTGGAAGGGTACGAGCAGGTCGGCACCGTGTACGGCCGCGACCTGGTCGGACGCCGCTACACGCCGCTCTACGACTTCCTGGTCGAGCCGGCCGGCCCGAACGCGTACCAGGTGCTCGGCGCGGACTTCGTGACCACCGAGGACGGCACCGGGATCGTCCACCTGGCGCCCGCCTTCGGTGAGGACGACCAGAACACCTGCAACGCCGCCGGCATCCCCACCGTCGTGACGGTGGACGACCACACCCGGTTCACCGCGCTGGTCCCGCCGTACCAGGGCGAGCAGGTCTTCGACGTGAACAAGCCGGTGATCCGGGAGCTGAAGGAGCGGGGGGTGGTGCTGCGGCAGGACACCTACACCCACTCCTACCCGCACTGCTGGCGCTGCGACACCCCGCTGGTCTACAAGGCGGTGTCGTCGTGGTTCGTCGCCGTGTCGACGTTCAAGGACCGGATGGTCGAGCTGAACCAGCAGATCAACTGGACCCCCGGGCACATCAAGGACGGCTCGTTCGGCAAGTGGCTGGCGAACGCCCGGGACTGGTCGATCAGCCGGAACCGGTTCTGGGGCTCGCCGATCCCGGTGTGGAAGTCCGACGACCCGAACCACCCGCGGGTGGACGTGTACGGCTCGCTGGAGCAGATCGAGCGGGACTTCGGCGTACGCCTGACCGACCTGCACCGGCCGGCGGTGGACGACCTGGTCCGCCCCAACCCGGACGACCCGACGGGCAAGTCGATGATGCGCCGGGTGCCGGAGGTGCTGGACTGCTGGTTCGAGTCCGGCTCGATGCCGTTCGCCCAGGTGCACTACCCGTTCGAGAACCGCGAGTGGTTCGAGCACCACTACCCGGGTGACTTCATCGTCGAGTACATCGGGCAGACCCGCGGCTGGTTCTACACCATGCACGTGCTGGCCACCGCGCTGTTCGACAGGCCGGCGTTCCGCAACTGCCTGAGCCACGGCATCCTGCTCGGCTCGGACGGGCGCAAGATGTCCAAGAGCCTGCGCAACTACCCGGACGTCTACCACGTGTTCGACTCGCACGGGTCGGACGCGATGCGGTGGATGCTGATGTCCTCGCCGGTGCTGCGCGGCGGCGACATGGCGGTAACCGAGTCGGGCATCCGGGACGCGGTGCGCCAGGTGCTGCTGCCGCTGTGGAACGTCTGGTACTTCTTCTCGCTGTACGCCAACGCCGACGGCCACACCGCGCGTCGTCGTACCGACTCCACGAACGTGCTCGACCGGTACGTGCTGGCGAAGACGAACGAGCTGGTGGCGACCGTCGGCGCGCAGATGGACGCGTACGACATCTCCGGCGCCTGCGCCACCGTGCGGTCCTACCTGGACGCGCTGACGAACTGGTACGTGCGCCGGTCCCGGGACCGGTTCTGGGCCGGCGACGCGGACGCGTTCGACACGCTCTGGACCGTGCTGGAGACGCTGTGCCGGGTGGTGGCGCCGCTGGCGCCGCTGACCGCCGAGGAGATCTGGCGCGGGCTGACCGGCGAGCGGTCGGTGCACCTGACCGACTGGCCGCAGGCGGAGGAGTTCCCGGCCGACCACGAGCTGGTCTCCGCGATGGACAACGTCCGGGCGGTCGCCTCGGCGGCGCTGTCGCTGCGCAAGGCCAAGGGCCTGCGGGTACGGCTGCCGCTGGCGAAGCTCACAGTGGCGTCGCCCGTCGCCGCCCAGCTGCGGCCCTTCGCCGACCTGGTCGCCGACGAGGTGAACGTCAAGGAGGTCGTGCTCACCGACGAGGTGTCCGCGTACTGCCAGCAGGTGCTCACCGTGGTGCCGCGGGCGCTCGGCCCGCGCGTCGGCAAGGCCGTCCAGCAGGTCATCAAGGCGGTCAAGGCGGGGGAGTGGGAGCTGCGCGACGGCGCCCCGGTCGCCGCCGGGGTCACGCTCGCCGAGGGCGAGTACGAGCTGCGCCTGGTCGCCGCCGACGCCGAGCACTCCGCGCCGCTGCCCGGCGGTGAGGGAGTGGTCGTGCTGGACACCGAGGTCACGCCGGAACTCGCAGCCGAAGGGCTGGCCCGGGACGTGGTCCGGGTCGTGCAGCAGGCCCGCCGGGAGGCCGACCTCGACGTGTCCGACCGGATCACGGTGGCCGTCTCCGCCTCGGAGGAGGTGCGCGCGGCCGTCGCCGCGTACACCGGGTTCGTGGCCCGGGAGGTGCTCGCCGACAGCATCGACTTCGCCGAGGGCCTCGACGGCTTCGACGGCGAGGCCGGCGAGGGCGAGCGCGTGACAGTGACGGTCCGCAAGGTGTGATGTAAGGCGGGGGCCCTTCTTAACGCCTCAGGTAGAGGAGGGGCCCCTGCTTAACACCCGCACCCAGCGAGTGGACTGCGGACCACCCGCTCGGTGGCGGACGGCCGCGTCGGCTACCGTGACAGCGCCTGTTTCACGTACGACCGCCGGAGGACCCGTGCCCCTGCTCTACACCATCGGCAAGCTCACCGTGGCGCCCGCGCTCCGGTTGGCCTTCCGTCCGCACGTGGAGGGTTTGGAGCACATCCCGGCGACCGGCGGCGCGATCTTCGCCAGCAACCACCTCTCCGTCGCCGACGAACTGCTCCTCGGCACCGTGGTGCCCCGCCACCTGGCGTTCTGGGCCAAGTCGGAGTACTTCAAGGGCACCGGGCTCAAGGGCGGCTTCTCCAAGTTCGTGCTCACCGGGCTGGGTGCGATCCCGGTCGAGCGGGCCGGCGGCCGGGCCGCGCTGACCGCGTTCGACGCGGCGATCCCGGTGCTCAAGGCCGGTGACCTGGTCGCCGTCTACCCGGAGGGCACCCGCTCCCCGGACGGGCGTCTCTACCGCGGGCGCACCGGCACCGTCCGGCTGGCGATCGCCGCCGGCGTGCCGATCATCCCGGTCGGCGTGACCGGCACCGACAAGGCCCAGCCGATCGGTACGCGGATCCCGCGACCGGGCCGCGCCAAGATCACCATCAAGTTCGGCAAGCCGCTGGACTTCACCGGCCGCCCCGACGACCGCACCTCGCTGCGCGCGATGACCGACGAGATGATGGCCGAGATCCAGAAGCTCAGCGGCCAGGAGTACGTCCCGCGCTACGCCCCGAAGCGCGCCGACCAAACCGCAGGCGACCAGGCCGGCGGCGAGCAGACCGCCTGAGCGGTCAGGACTTCGGCACCACCACGCGCTGGCGCAGGTCGTTCAGCAGCCGCCCGCTGTCGTCCACCGACAGCCGGGTGAACACGCCCGTGGTGAGGCTGCCGTGGTCGGCCGAGACGCAGACCACCACCGAGTCGCCGTCCGCCCGGCCCACGGCGCAGCGCTCGTGGCGCCCCCGTACGCCGGTGTCCACGGCCACCGACTCCTTCAGGGCGTAGTCCCCGGCGAGGCGGTCGAGTTCCGCCTTGGCGTCCGACTCCGGGCTGAACCGCAGCCCGGTGCTGCCGAACAACGTCACCCGCTTGCCGTCGCTCGTGCTGTAGATGCCGGCGAACGTGTCCTCGGCGAGCAGGTTCGCCTCGCGTACCTGGGATTTCAGCTCCTCGGCGGCGGTCCGGCTGCTCTCGTCCTGGCGCAGCCGCATCGAGTCGATCTGGTCCGGGAGGGTGGCGCTGGCCGGGTACTGGCTGGAGATCGGCTGGAACCACCAGAGCGGGAGGCCGCAGCAGCAGGCGACGGAGAGCAGCAGCACCCAGGGCCAGCGGCGCCGGCGGCGGGTCCGCTTGGGCGGCTGCTGCCAGCCCGGCGGCGGTGCGACAGGCGGCCCGGCCTTGCCCCGGCGCTGCTCCGGCGGCCGTCCGGGCTTCGCCGGCGGAGCGACGGGCACCGCGGGCGGCAGCGGCCGGGCGGCGGGCGGACCGGGGTGGTGCGGCGGCGAGACCGGCCGGGCCGGTCCGGGGTACGGCGGGCTGTGCGGCGGTGGTGAGACCGGCCGGGCTGCGGGCGGCGCGGGAC
>NZ_LEKG01000290.1:0-5089 GCF_001029515.1 Micromonospora sp. RV43
TCGTACCGGAATCGCCCCCCGTCTTCGTCGACCCGAGCGGGCGCGGGCGACGCCGGCGGGTTCGGCGAGGGCAGCCGCTGCTCGCTGGTCGGCTCGACGAACGGGATGACGCTGTCCGGGGTGATCGGCCCGCCGGCGAAGCTGACCCCGACCATGACCGTGTAGACCACACCCGCCGCGCCGGCGCAGTAGGCGAGACGGCGCAGCCGCCGGCGTCGCCGCCCGCTCGGGTCGACGAAGACGGGGGGCGATTCCGGTACGACGGGAATCAGTGCGGTCGGGCCATCCACGCGGCAAGTGTAGATGCGGAAAAATCCCGCCTTCTCCCCTGGCTAGCCGGTGTGACCAGGCAGAACGGGCAGCACTGACCTCGATCTTGTAGGTTGGGTGCCGTGGCGCGCAGCGTGTACCTGACCGGCGTTGGTTCGGGCGGGGGAAAATCGACAGTGGCGCTCGGCCTGGCCGAGTTGTTGTCCCGCCAGGTGGAACGGATAGGTGCGTTCCGGCCGCTCGTCGCCGGTGACGGCACCGACCCGATCCTCGCCCTGCTCACCGAGCGCTACCGGATGGAACTGCCGGTCGACGAGCTGTACGGCGCCACGTACGCCGAGGCGAGCGCGCTCGTCGCGGACGGCCGCCGGGAGGAGTTGATCTCCCGGATCGTCACCCGCTACCGGGAGGTCGAGCGGCGCTGCCCGGCGATAGTGGTGGTCGGCAGCGACTTCGCCTACGGCGACGGCACCGGCCCCCGTGAGCTGGCCTTCAACGCCCGGCTGGCGACCGAGTTCGGCAGCGTCGTGGTGCCCGTCGTGGACGGGTTCGGGCAGACGCCCGACACGATCGCGGCGGCGCTGCGCGGCGCGTACCACGATCTGGCCGACCTCGGCGCGACGGTGATCGCGGCGCTGGCCAACCGCGTGCCGGAGCCGATGACGCTGCCCGAGCTGCCGGTGCCCGCGTACGCGATCCCCGAGGTGCCGACCGTGTCGGCGCCGACGGTGGCCGAGGTGGCGGCGGCGCTGCACGGCACGGTGCTCACCGGCGACGAGACCGCACTCGACCGCGACGTGCTCGACTACGTGGTGGGCGCGGCGCACGTGCCGACGCTGCTGGACCACCTCACCGACGGGGCGCTGGTGATCACCCCGGGCGACCGGGCGGACCTGCTGGTGGCCGCCGGCGCCGCGCACGTGGCCGGGCAGGTGTCGCTGGCCGGGCTGGTGCTCACGCTCGGCGAGCAGCCCGATCCGCGGGCCATGCGCCTGGTCGAGCGGATGAACACCGGGCTCCCCGTGCTGTCGGTGCCGAGCGACAGCTACGACACGGTGGCCGCGTCCAGCCGGATCGAGGGCCGCCCCAGCACCGCCAACCCGCGCAAGGTCGAGGCCGCGCTCGGCGCGTTCGAACGCTGCGTGGACACCGACGACCTGGCCCGCCGGCTGCGGGTCAGCCGGTCCGCGCGGGTCACCCCGCTGATGTTCGAGAACGATCTGATCGACAGGGCCCGCGCCCGGCGCCGCCGGCTGGTGCTGCCCGAGGGCGCGGACGAGCGGATCCTGCGCGCGACCGAGGTGCTGCTGCGCCGGGGCGTCGCCGAGATCACCCTGCTCGGCCGCCCGGACGAGATCGCCCGGCGGACCCGGGAGCTGGGCGTCGACCTCGGTGACGCCCAGGTCGTCGACCCGGTGACCAGCCCGTGGCGGGACGAGTTCGCGCAGGCGTACGCGCAGTTGCGCGCCCACCGCGGCGTCACCGTGGAGCTGGCGCACGACATCGTGGCGCAGCCCAACTACTTCGGCACGATGATGGTGCAGACCGGCCACGCCGACGGCATGGTCTCCGGCGCCACCCACACCACAGCCGCCACCATCCGCCCGGCCTTCGAGATCATCCGGACCGTGCCCGGCGTCTCCGTCGCCTCCAGCGTCTTCTTCATGCTGCTCGCCGACCGGGTGCTGGTCTACGGCGACTGCGCCGTCAACCCCGACCCGGACGCCGACCAGCTCGCCGACATCGCCATCTCGTCGGCCGACACGGCGGCCCGGTTCGGCATCGAGCCGCGGGTGGCGATGCTGTCGTACTCCACCGGCAGCTCCGGCGCCGGCGCCGACGTGGAGAAGGTCGCGGCGGCCACCAAGCTGGTCCGGGAACGCCGGCCGGACCTGCTGGTCGAGGGCCCGATCCAGTACGACGCCGCGATCGACCCGCAGGTGGCGGCCACCAAGCTGCCGGACAGCCCGGTCGCGGGGCGGGCCACGGTGTTCATCTTCCCGGACCTGAACACGGGCAACAACACGTACAAGGCGGTGCAGCGGTCGGCCGGAGCGGTGGCGGTCGGGCCGGTCATGCAGGGCCTGCGGCGGCCGGTGAACGACCTGTCCCGCGGCGCCACAGTGCCGGACATCGTCAACACGGTGGCGATCACCGCCATCCAGGCCGCCGCGGAGGCGTCGGAATGAGCCGCATCCTGGTCCTCAACAGCGGATCCTCGTCGGTCAAGTACCGGCTGTACGACGGCGACGACGTCCTGGACAAGGGCACGGTCGAACGGATCGGCGAACCCGGCGGCGGGCCGGCCGACCACGAGAGCGCGGTCCGGGAGATCATCGGCCGGCTCGACCTGACCGGGCTGACCGGCGTCGGCCACCGGGTGGTGCACGGCGGGCGGAAGTTCAGCGCGCCGGTACGCATCGACGACGCGGTCGTCGCCGCGATCGAGGATCTGGTGCCGCTCGCGCCGCTGCACAACCCGGCCAACCTCGCCGGCATCCGGGTGGCCCGGGAGGCGCTGCCGGACGTCCCGCAGGTGGCCGTCTTCGACACCGCGTTCCACCACACGCTGCCCGAGGCCGCCGCCACGTACGCGATCGACAAGGCCATCGCCGAGCGGTACGGGGTGCGCCGCTACGGCTTCCACGGCACCTCGCACGCGTACGTCTCGCGTCGCGTCGCCGACCTGCTCGACCGCCCGTACGACCAGCTCAACACGATCACGCTGCATCTGGGCAACGGGGCTAGCGCGTGCGCCGTCCAGGGTGGGCGCAGCGTGGCCACCTCGATGGGCATGTCCCCGCTGGAGGGCCTGGTGATGGGCACCCGCAGCGGCGACCTCGACCCGACAGTCATCTTCCACCTGCGCCGCGAGGGCGGCATGGTGGTGGACGACATCGACGACCTGCTCAACCACCGCAGCGGCCTGCTCGGGCTGACCGGCGTCAACGACATGCGCGAGGTGCTGGCCCGCCGCGACGCCGGTGACCCGGACGCGACGCTCGCGTTCGACGTCTACTGCCGCCGCATCACCGGTTACGTCGGCGCGTACTACGCGCTGCTCGGCCGGGTCGACGCGATCGCGTTCACCGCCGGGGTGGGCGAGCACGCCGCGCCGGTACGGGCGGCGTCGCTGGCCGGGCTGGAGCGGCTCGGTGTCGCCGTCGACCCGGCGCGCAACGACGGCCACGGCGACCGGATCGTCTCCCCCGAAGGCGCGGAGGTGGCGGTGCTCGTGGTCGGCACCGACGAGGAGCGGGAGATCGCCCGCGAGACCCGCGAGGTGCTCGGCGTCTGACCGCCCGGCCCTCCGCGCGGCCGGGCCGGATCAGCCCGGGTCAGCCCAGGGCGATCCAGGCGACCAGGGCGACCACCACGACGGCGGCGACGGCCACGCCGGCGATCAGCGGCAGGCGGGACGGCGCCGACGCCGACGCGGCCGGCTCGGGAGAATCGACGAATGCGCGGAACTGCGCGGTGTTGCCACTCGGGTCGGTGTAGTTCTCAGCCATGCGGCTGACCCTAGCGAAGCCGACCGGACCGGAATGTCCCGCCGGGCCGCCACCTGCGGATCTGGGTGGCGGGATCGGGCAAACCCGGCCACCCGGTGGAGGCGGGAGCCGCCCGGGTGGCGGCACCGACCGGCCCGGACGGCGGGCGCGGGCCGACCGCTCGGCTGCCTACCGTGCAGGTGTGAGGGGGCAGCGGCTGGTCGCCGCGCTGATGACGGCGCTGCTGGCCGGTTGCGGCCCGGCCGTGGCCACGCCCGACCCGGTCCCGGCCGCCGTCGGGCCCGCGCCGGAGCGCCCGTACTCGGTCGGGATGCGACAGTTCACGCTCGACCCGGACGGCAGGCGGCCGCTGCCGGTCACCGTCTGGTACCCGGCGCAACCACCGTCTCCCGCACGGCCGCACACGGCCGGCCCCGGCCCGACTGGTTCCGGCTCGGCCGGCCCTGGCTCGGCCGGTCCTCCTTCGGCCGGCCCTGGCTCGGCAGGTGCCGATCAGGCGCCGGTCCTGCCGGGCCCGCGCGGGCCGCGCGCTTCCTCCCTGCCGTCCGTCGTCGCGGCTCCCTCCGGACGCGCCACACCGGCGAGCCCCGGACCGCGTGTGCGGCCGGGTGCGCCGTTCGCGGCCGGACGCTTCCCGGTGGTCCTCTACAGCCACGGGCTGCGCAGCCTGCCCGCCCTGCACGCCGCGCTGACCACCCGCTGGGCCGCCGCCGGGTTCGTGGTGGTCGCACCCACCTATCCGCGTACGAACCAGCGCGCCCGCGCCTACACCCGCGACGACGTGCGCAACCAGCCCGCCGACGCCTGGCGACTGATCCGTCATCTGGTCCGGCTGGGCGCCCGCCACGGGGATCCGCTCGGCGCGCACATGGCCGTGGACCGGTTCGCCGCCGCCGGGCACTCGGCCGGCGGGCACACCACGCTCGGCATGTTCGCCTCCGGGCAGCCGTCCCCGGTACGGGCCGGAATCGTGATCGCCGGTGGCCGGATGGTCGCCGGGCTCTCCCGCCCACTCGCACCGATGCTGTTCGTGCACGGGAGCGCCGACCGGATCGTGCCGGAGTCGATCGGCCGGGCCGCGTACGCCCGCTGCCTCGGGCCGGCCGCCTTCCTGAGCCTCACCGGCCAGGGCCACGGCGAGTACCTGACGCCGGGACGGCCCGGCTTCGCCCAGGTGCTCGCCACCACCACCGACTTCCTGCGCTGGACGCTCTACGCCGACCGCGCCGCCCTGCACCGCCTCCCCACCGACGCGACAGCGCCCGGCACCACCCTCACCACCCGCGCCCTCCCCACCTGAAGCGTCC
>NZ_LEKG01000291.1:0-5082 GCF_001029515.1 Micromonospora sp. RV43
CCGTAAGCCCTGCCGCCATCGCCCCGCCTGCAATCGAGATCCCCGTACGCCCGCCCAGCTCACCCCTGGACAGAACCAGCCACCTCCCGGAGTTGGCGTCAAGCACGCACCCCACGTGCACCCGCCGATCCAAGGGTCAACGCCAGCACGGGGAGGTGGTCACATCCAACCCACCCGGACCCCACCACTCCCCTGAACTGGTGTCGATCACGCCAGCAACCGACACCCGACCGAGGCCAAGATCAACACCAGTACGGGGAAGTGGTCACATCCAACCCACCCGGACCCCACCATTCCCCCGAACTGGTGTCGATCACGTATGACCTGCCCACGCCCGGCACCCGACGCCACCAAAGGCCGACACCACCTCGCCGAAGCGGCGGTATCCCCTGCATGAGAAGCGAGCCACCCGGCCAAAGCCCAGGCCAAGGCAACCAACATCAACACCACCATCGGGAAGTGGCGCCTTCAGACCCGCCCGGACCCCATCACTTCCCCGAACTGGTGTCGATCTCGGAGGACCGGACCGCTACGGCGCGGTCACCTCGGCCAGCAGCTCCAGCAGGTGCCGGTACGGCTGCCCGGTGGCCCGCGCCAGCCCGATCTCGCAGGTGCGGTTCAGCGAGGCGTACCCGTCGAAGGGCCGTGCCGCGACGGCGGCGGCCTCGGCCCGGGTGGCCGACGCGGTCAGCTCCGGATGCAGCAGACCCCGGTCGCCGGCGAAGCCGCAGCACTGCCAGCCCTCCGGGACCACCACCTCGTCGGCGACCGCGCGGGCCACGGTGAGCAGCGCGTCGTCCAGGCCGAGCCGGACCGACGAGCAGGTCGGGTGCAGCGCGAGCGAACCGATCCGGCGGCGCACCGTCAGCCGGGGCAGCAGCGTGCCGGCGGTGTACGCGACCGCGTCGACGACCCGCAGGTCCCCGGCGCCGTCGAGCAGCCGTTCGAAGCCCTCGGTGCAGGACGCCGCGTCGCTGACCACCGGCAGCGCGCCGTCGCGGCTCGCGGCGCGCAGCACCGGGGGCACGCGGTCGCGGACCGACCGGTAGCCGTCGGTGAGGCCCTTCGACGACCAGGGGGTGCCGCAGCACAGGTCACCGATGCCGTCCGGCACGAGCAGGCGTACGCCGGCCCGCTCGGCGAGCGTGAGCAGCGCTGCGGCCACGCCGGTGCCACCCTCCGCCGGGGCGAACAGCGTGCCCAGGCAGGACGGCACGAACACCGCCTCCGGATCGTCGGCCGGGTGTGGGCGGCGCGGGGTGCCGCCGCGCGGCAGGTCCCGCTGCCACCGCGGCACCCGGTCCGCGCCGAGCACCGCGCGGGCGGCCCGGGTGGCGGCCTCGGGCAGCGCGGGCGGCAGCGCCCCGGCCAGGTCGAGTCCCCGGGCCATGCCCCGGGTGGTGGCGCCCCAGCGGCGGGCCGCGCCGCGCCAGGCGGTCCCCGCCGTCCGGCCGTGCTCCAGCGCGCGCAGCCGCTTGACCAGGTCACCGGTGTTGATCAGCACCGGGCAGGCGGTGGCGCACATGCCGTCGACCGCGCAGGTCTGCACCGCGTCGTAGTCGTAGTCGTCGGTCAGCTCCCGGGCCAGCGCGGTGTCTCCGGCGGCCTGCGCGGCGGCGATCTCCCGGCGCAGCACGATGCGCTGCCGGGGCGTGGTGGTGAGGTCACGGCTGGGGCAGACCGGCTCGCAGTAGCCGCACTCGACGCAGCGGTCCACCTCCTCCTCCACCGCCGGCACGGTCTTGAGGTGCCGCATGTGGATGTCCGGGTCGTCGCTGAGCAGCACGCCCGGGTTCAGCACGCCGTCCGGGTCGCAGAGCGTCTTCAGCTCGCGCATCACCTCGTACAGCTCGTCGCCGAACTGTCGGCGCACGTAGGGGGCCATCACCCGGCCGGTGCCGTGCTCTGCCTTGAGCGTGCCGCCGTGGCCGAGCACCAGGTCGACCATCTCCTCGGTGAAGTCGGCGTAGCGCGCCGGGGCCTCGCCGCCGTCGAACCGCTCGTTGAGCATGAAGTGCAGGTTGCCGTCCTTGGCGTGGCCGAAGATCACGCTGTCGGCGTACCGGTGCCGCTCGAACAGGTCGGCCAGCGACGCGCAGGTGCCGGCGAGCGCCTCGACCGGGACGGCGATGTCCTCCAGCAGCGCCGTGGTGCCGGACGGGCGGGCGCCCGCCACGGCCGCGTACAGGCCCTTGCGGATGTGCCACAGCGCGGCGCGGGCGGCCGGCTCCCCGCTGAGCCGGGCCGGGGCGCTCAGCGGCAGGCCGGACAGCACCGGTCCGGCGTCTGCGACCCGGTCGGCGAGCGCCGCCGGGTCGGACTCCTGCCACTCGGCGAGCAGCGCGGCGTGCCCGCGCACGGCCAGGTCGCGCAGCGTGGCGTCCGCCTTCGGGTCGCGCTGGGCGACCCGCAGGGCGGCGGCGTCGAGCAACTCGATCGCCGCCGGCCCGGCGGCCACCAGCGCCGGCATGGCGGCCATCGCCGCGCCCAGGGTGTCGAAGACCAGCAGGCCGGTCGCGGCGTGCCGGTGCACGGGTACGGTGCGGAACGTCGCCGAGGCGACGAACGCGAGCGTGCCCTCGCTGCCCACCACGAGCCGGGTGAGCAGGTCGGCCGGGTCGTCGTGGTCGAGGAACGCGTTCACGCCGTACCCCATGGTGTTCTTCATGGCGTACTGGGCGCGGATGCGGCGCACCGAGTCGGGATTGCCGCGTACCCGGTCGCGCAGCCGCAGCAGCCCGGCGTGCAGGTCCGGTTCGGCGGCGCGCAGCCGGGCGTCGGCGTCCGGGGCGCCGGTGTCCAGCACGGTGCCGCCGGGCAGGGCGAGGACCAGCGACTCCAGCGTCCGGTACGTGTTGAACTCGGTTCCGCAGGTCATGCCGCTGGAGTTGTTGGCGACCACGCCGCCGACCGTGCAGGCGGACTCGCTGGCCGGGTCGGGGCCGAGTTTGCGGCCGTACGGCGCGAGGCGCGCGTTCACCTGCCGCAGCACCACCCCGGGCTGCACCCGTACCCGCCGCCCGTCGTCGAGCACCGTCAGGTCGCGGAAGTGCCGCCGCACGTCGACGAGCAGCCGGTCGGTGACCGCCTGGCCGCTGAGGCTGGTGCCGCCGGAGCGGAACGTCAGCGCGGTGCCGGTGCGGCGCCCGTACGCGAGCAGCGCGGCCACCTGACCGGCGTCGGCCGGCGTGATCACCGCGCCGGGGTGCAGCAGGTAGTGCGAGGCGTCGTGGGCCATCCGCAGCCGGTCCGCGGCCCGGGTCGTCACGCCGCCGGGCACCACCGACTCCAGCCCGGCCCGCGTGGACGCGCTCAGCTTCGTCATGATCACCGCACCTCCCCCGGCTCACAGTAGTCACGCACGGCGGGGCTCACCGCGCGGTGATCCGGTCCAACACCCGCCGCTGGAACGCGCGGGCGGCTGGGCCGGACGGCGGCGTGCCGCCCCGGCGGGCCGCGATCGAGGCGCGGATCAGCGGGGCGTCCGGGTCGTCGGCGGCCACCCGCAGCCCGGCGTCGACCTTGCCCAGCCAGACGCCGTCGCGGATGCGCACCAGCGCCCGGCAGGCGCCGAGCACCGCGTCCTCCGCGCCGGGGGCCGGTTCGTCGCCGGGTGGCGTGGGCAGCGCCAGCCACCAGCGCAGCGCGTCCGCGAGCAGCGCCCGCAGTGCCTCCGGGGGCGGGTCGGCGAACACGTCGGCGGCGGGCGGGCCCAGTAGCGTCCGGCCGGACTGGCGCAGGATGCTGCGGTCCAGCGCGTACCAGAACCGCCCGTCGGCGGCGGGCCGGTCGGCCGGGTCGTAGGTGGCGCGGAACGGCATCGTGGCACCGGTGTTCAGCTCGACCTCGAAGCCCGGCTCCGGGGTGCCGGAGGCGGCCACGTCGCGGCGGTAGACGACCAGTTCCAGGCCGCGCGCCGGGCAGGGCAGCGACTCGTGCCGCAGCCGGTTCACGAGCAGGCGCTTGTCCGGCTCCGGCATCGGCCCGGCGGCCACCAGCGCCACGTCCACGTCGCTGCGGCCCGGCTGGTACGCGCCCAGCCCGACCGACCCGGCGGCGTACGCGCCGACCAGGTCCTCACCGAGCACATCCCGGGAGCGGCGGACCACTTCGGCCAGGTAGTCGCGGATGTCGTCGCGCATTCCGGCATCCTGCCCCGGCCCGGGCGCGGTCAGTCCGCCGGGTCGGGACAGCACACGGTCAGCGCGCCCGGCACCACCTTCACCTTGAGCCGTTTCGCCTTGCCCCGGGCGCCGCCGTCCAGCTCGTACGTCTTCGGCGCGTCGAACCGGACCTTGATCTTGCGACCCCGGGTGATCCGCACGAACGGCGACTCCTCGGAACGCCCGGCGGCCATCCGGCCCAGCGTGCGCGCCCAGTCCACCGCGCCGCTGGCGGTGGACACGCCGACCTCCAGCGCCCCGTCGTCCGGGCGGGCGTCGTCGAAGGCCGGGATGCCGCCGGTGATGGTGCCGACGTTGCCGAACAGCACGCAGCTCGCCTCGTCGTCGAACCAGTCGGCGCCGTCGACCCGGATCCGGGTCCGTACGCACTCGCCGCGCACGTGCCGCAGCCCGGTCCAGACGTACGCGATCCGGCCGAACCGGCCCTTGAGCTGCCGGTCGGCGTCACGGATCAGGTCGCCGTCGAACCCGGCGCCGGCCATCACCGCGAAGTGCTCGCCGTTGATCCGGCCCAGGTCCAGCTCGCGCCGGCGGCCGTGCAGCGCGATGCGTACCGCCTCCGGCAGGTCGACCGGGATGCCCAGGTTCACCGCGAACAGGTTGGCCGTGCCGGCGGGCAGGATGCCCATCGGCACGCCGCTGCCCGCGAGCGCGTCGGCGCACCGCTGCACCATGCCGTCGCCGCCCCACACCAGCACCAGCTCGGCACCCTCGTCCAGGGCCGCGCGCACCCGCTTGGGCGCCTTGCGGCTCTTGGGCACCTCGTACCAGAGCAGCCGCCCGACCCCGGCGGCGACGAGCCGGGAGCGCAGCTCGTCGAGCCCACCCCCGAACGTCTTCTTCCGGTGGGCGACGACAGCGATCACACCGGCCGGGGGCGCGGCGGGGGCGGGGGTGG
>NZ_LEKG01000292.1:0-5053 GCF_001029515.1 Micromonospora sp. RV43
GCCGCGGTCGGACCTGTTCTACAAGCTGGCCACCGCCGAGATCACACCGAGGAACAGCGCGGCGTTGGCCAGCTTGTAGAACAGGTCCGACCGCGGCACAGCCGACGGGTCCGGGCTGATCCGGCTGAAGTCGAAACCATCACCCGACGGCTCGGGCGTCGGCGTCGGCGCCAACAGCGCCGCCACCGCCGGGGCGCGCACCGTCAGGGCCGCCGCAAGCTGATGCAACACGATTAGTCCTCCCCGTTAGAGGCCGACGATCCCGGACCAAGGACAGCCGCTGGCTCGACCGGACACCGGTCGATCACCGCCGCGGCAACCTCGGTCAACGCCGACCGAGTGGCCTTACTCAGCGCCCGCGGGTCAAGCGGATCCGCCCGCGCAAGCCCCGGGTCATACGGCACCCGCACCAGCTCCGCAGCAGCCTGCCGCGCCAACTGCTCCACCGCCCGCACCTCACGCGCCACGGACGGCGAGGTCGCCATAACCACCACCACCGCCCGGTCCGGCACATGCGCCAGGCCCGCACCGCGCATGTGGGCCAGCAGCCGCAGCGTGTGCTGCACCCCGTCCACCGTCGCCCTCGACACCAGCACCGGCACCGTCGACCAGCCCAGCGCCCGCCACGTCGATGTACTGTCCGCCGTCGGCAGATCCAACAGCGCCAACCGGTACACCGACCGCAGATGGCCGATCACGCCGAACATCTCCGGCCACGTCGGTGGGCGCCGCTGCGCGGTCAACTTGCTCTCCCCAACCAGCACCCGTAGCCCCGTCGGCCCTACCTGCGTCAACCGCTCCGCAGCCCCGCCTTCCGCCAAGCCGGCATCCGCGGCCACCGCGTCCCACACCGTCGACGAGCTGCGCCGGGCCACCCGATGCTCCAGGCCACCCCACGCCCGCAAGGTCGCATCGACCGCTACCACCGGATCGGGAACAGCAAGAGCCAGCAGCCCGCCGAGCCCGACGGTCAGCGCGGACCGCCCGACGCCGCCGTCCGCCGAGGACACACACACCAGTGGACAGCCCGCACGCAGCGACGCCGCCCGCCACCACAGCGTCTCCACCCGGGTTCCCGCGCCGAACTCTCGCGGGATCTCCCGCACCACCGCCTCACCGACAAGGCGCGGCCCCGAAGGCACCGAGGCCAAGGCCCGGGCCGCGATCTGTTCGGGGGTGGGAGCCGGCGGGAGGGCCCTCTCCCTGCCCGCCAGCTCCCCCTGCCCACCGCCGCGCCCGCCCGAAGGCGCACGGGCGGCGAGCTGTTCGGGCTGCTCGTCCGATGGACCTTGCACGTCCGCCTCCCCGTAAGGCTTGCCGTACAGCACAGACCGACGTCGACATCGACGCGGCCGGTCCCCCGTTACTGTCACGGCCTGGACGCTGACCAGACGAAGCAGGCCCTACAGCGACGACGTGTCCCCTCCTGCGTCGCCGCTCGCGGCCGGGATGCCATCTCGCGTACGGCGACCCGATCCGCTACGCTCCAGGCAACTCCAGTTCGGGTTTAACCGAACCGCAGTTGCGAGCGATACTGAGAGCTAAGCACAGGTCACAGAAGAGCGTCAACCGCAGTTTTTGTTGTGGCCAACTGTGGTTGGAGTTGGGGGACTCCATGAAGGACACACCAGCCGACCAGGCCGAGGCCGCAGCCTCACACCTGATCCAAACGAGGCTCCGAACCCTCTTCGAGGCCAACACCGAAGGCCGGCCACCCTACACAGAGGCCGAAGTTGCCCGGGAACTCACCAAAGCCGGCCACCGCATCACCGCCGAAGGCATCCGCAACCTGCTGCGCGCACCTCGAATCAACCCCAAAGCATCCACGCTCCGCGCGCTCGCCCAGTTCTTCGACGTACCCGCCGGCTACCTACTCGGCGATCAAGAAGAGCCTGAAGAACACAGCCGGCGCGTCCGCGTGATGGCACGATCCATCACCAAGCTCTCACCCGCCGCCCAAGACGGCATCGCCGTGATCATCGACAACCTTCTACGGGTTGAGGAAACCGCCCGAGGGGGCGACAGCAAGACACCACGCCACCGACCTGGCTCTGAGCAGGAATCAGACAACTCAAGGCAATAGGCCCCCATTTGCTTGGAGCGCCTCGCAGCCGGCGACGGCAGCCGCGGCCTGCGTCCAGCCTCGCCAGCCCCAGGAACGTCGTGGTCTGCTCGCAGCAGCCGATCGTGGCACACGGGACCGACAACTGTTTACCCTCACGCCTCACCGAAGTAGCTCTCCTCCTCGCCGAGCAGCAGCGGCATGTCGTACACGGACATTTCCCGCCGAGCGCCTGGCGGTGCGCGGTATTCGTTACCTGCTGTATTCGCCAGCCCAACATGAGGCCTCTGGCACGCTCTCTTGAAGCCGGCGGCTGCCCATGACGCCTGGCTACCGGACCGCTCGGTCAGCGGCCATGAGAGTGTGCGTTCCGGCATATGCCACAGAATGCCTACGACGATCGCCAGATTCGGACACAGTGGTGATCGACTCGGGCCTTTGTCGAGAGTGTATCATTCGAATTGGCGAAATGAGCGAGATTGCTGCAGCCGTGTAACCTTAGAAGTATGAGTGTAGGCGATAGCGCTGCAGCCTTCAGGTTGGCATTGATGGGGGTGACGGCATCACGTAATCGGGCGTGGCTCCCGCCTCGCGATTCCGTAGCCCGTTCTGTGGCGGAGTTTGGGATTTCTTCACTGGCGGAGTCGGTAGATCCCGATGGCCCCTTCTCCTGGCGAAATGGATCCGCTGCAATGCGCGACTGGGTTAAGTCTGTTAAAGACCGGAAGGATGGAGTTGCCGTCTTCACGGACACTACGATGCTGTACTCATGTCAGCGCGTTGTCGACATGGCAGACATGCCGTCGCCCGCCGCTCTATTCGATCTTGGAACACTGGTCCGCTCGGTAGTTCTTTATGATCACGTAATGCACTTCGCAGGATCTTCTTCGGAGAAGTGGAATGAACAGCTCGGCGAAAGGGTTTTTGTTCCACTCGACCGTGGCGTTGCGAGAACCAGTGGTGAACTTGAGGTAAAACCAGTCGGATATGCGCTGGCCAACATCGTGTCCAGCGTGCTCAAAAGGATGGAAGCGCTGCGCGAAAACGCTAGCCCGCTTGGGCGTGAGGAGCTAGCGCAAGCCGCTCGCGTGTGGAGTACTCTCCTGGGCCGACGGATCGATCATGACGATTTGATTGGTGACTGCCTACACCGTACTGTCTATTCGGGACTGTCGCCAACCGCGGACGTCTTTCTGGACTGGACTCGTATCAGTGGAGGCGATTCGGATTGGTCTACAGGTGAATGCGAAGACGAATCTGGATTTCTCCGCGCCGTGGTCAGTGAAGCAAATCATCGCAGCCTAATCAATTCGCAGATTGCCGCCATGCTTGAGGTTCCATATTCAGCCTCAGCATTTCGTGCACCATTTAGAGCGCTTGAACATAAAAGAATGGTGGTAGCGGAGGAGAAGATCCGCTCCGTTTCGGTAATCCAAGAGGCGGTACGGAAACGCCGAGAAGAGGAGTCGTCCACCCTCGAGTTGCCAGTTTTCCTATCTGCACTCCTCGGCAGGATCAATTCATTAGATAATTTCTGGGAAGAGCTGGCTTCGCTTCGGGCTGAAGCTGGCCCTTTCCGGCGGCGGCGACGAGAGCTGGAGGAACATCTCGCCGATATTGGGTCAAAACGAGAGAGTCGTATGCGTGGGCAGATTGCGAAGGCAGTCGCGCGTGAGTCTCAAGGACTTGTCGCTCGGCTACGCGTCCCAGTTGCGGGCGCGGCAGCTGCCACGGTCGCCGCAGCGCTATCCGGACCTGCTGCAGCCGTACTTACAGCAGTTGCAATGTTAAGTATGTGGGAGAAGGTAGATTCCGAGACATACGAGATGCTAGTGGGTAGGTTTCGTCGACCCTACGAATCGTTTCTCTCTAACATCGGCGAAGAGTCCGCCGCGATGCTATCCGGTTTACCGAGAGTGGCACGCTTGTGGCGTATCCCAGAGCGTAACCTGCATTCTCACGTTGCGTTCCTGGAGAGAGCGCGCGCAGCCGGGCTTCGATAGCTGGCACTCCTTTGAATATCGAAGGAGATATGACTGGAGTCGCCCAACATCATGGTCGGTCGCCAACTCGGCAAACTCGTTCGCCTGATCATGACGCCGTCCCAGGCCACGTTCGAGACCCGCACGAAACAAACCGGCTCCGTTCGGGTACCTACGGGGTCGCTGGAGCTACCGATTACGCTGATAGGGTGGCCTGCCAGTTGAGCCTCAACCGGCCGTGCAGCGACGATGATTGCGTTCGCGCTGACCGGGCGCTAAAGATCGCAGGCCGAGTCACAGCGCTATTGTTGTGCCGGAACCTCTGTTGGCAGTTCACGAGACCGCTGCGCGAGCACGGAAGTGTAAGCGTCGATGTTCATAGCTGAGACCGTGCCCATCTGTTGGAGCCGGGCAAGGAGCCGCATCGCGAAGAAGGCTAGACCGACCTCGGCGTCCGCGGTGACGAGGCCGGGATCCGCGCTGGTGTGTTCGGGTAGCTCGAACGCGCCATGTTCGAGACCGCAGCCGAGGTCGATGCGCTCGTCCTCGGTGAGATTGTCCAAGCCTTTGCGCAGTGCGGGGCCGAAGGGTGGATTCCAGCGGCTCCGGCAGGCCAGCAGGCCACTGAGGATTCGCGGCGGTGGCTTCGGATTATTGACGGTGCCGCCTGCGTGCACGATGGGCGCGGTTGTGCGATGCAGCTGGCGGACGCTGGCCGCCTTTTCTCCGGCCTCGCGCAGATATTCGAGGTTGAGTTCCTGCTTGGCTTCGAAGACGGCGTAGACGCTCTCTGCGGGCAGGAAGAGAGCATCGCCCATCTCCCAGAACAATGAGCCATTTTCATCGTGACGGCGCAGGTCACGGGCGGTGTGGGAGGCCGGTGTCCAGGTAGGACGAGGCTCCCGGTAAGACAGCAATCGACCAAGATCAGATGCCCCAACCGGGAGCCTCGCTGTGCTGTCTTACCCTGCCGCGATTCCGTTGTCCACCCGCAGCCTGAACCACCTCG
>NZ_LEKG01000293.1:0-5052 GCF_001029515.1 Micromonospora sp. RV43
CCTCCCTCTTCACCTTCTGACCCCGCCTCACCTTGTCGCGTCGATCATGAAGTTGACGGCGACAAAACGGACCGGAATCGCCGCCAACCTCATGATCAACGCGACAAGGTGAGGCGGGGTCAGAAGGTGAAGAGGGAGGCGGTGGTGCGCTGCATCAGGCAGGCGTTGCCGAACGTCCGGGTGTAGGAGACCGGGCGGTCCTGCCAGATGCCCACGGCACGCGCGACGACCGGGTCGTACTGCGAGGTGCACGGCGCACCGTCCACGTCGAGCGCGTCCAGGTCACCGTCGACGCGGGCGACGAGCCGGCAGGCGGTGATCGGGTCGGGGTGCAGGCCGCCGGTGGGCCCGCAGGTCAGCACCGTGGCGCGCAGGCCGGCGCCGTCGTCGACGGTGAGCAGGAGCACCGAGGGGGTCTCCGGGCCGGGGCGCGGCGCGGCCTGCGCGGGAGAGGCCGGCGCGGCGAGGCCGCCGAGCGCGGCGGCCAGGGCCAGAGCGGCGGTACGTCGGGCGAAGGGCATGGGTGGTCTCTCCGTCGGGGCCCCGGGTGAGGGCCGGTGGACGGCCCGGCACGTCGTGCGAACCGGACCGCCGAGAACCCTAGGTGGACGGTGTGAACGCGAAGAGTCACGAAGTGTTACGCCAGTCGACCCCGCCGCCGGTCCGGTGTTACATCGGCGCACGGGAATGCCCGAACGGCTGACAACCGCCCGAGTGCCTCGCGGGAGCGCATTCCGAATTGGCGGTACGGCCACCTGAAAGGCTGACAACCGAATCGGGCCGTTATTGCGCCGATGCATTCCGTACGCCGGATCGTTGTCAATGCACGACAACCGGAACGGCCGTTACCGGAACGATTCTTTTGAGCACCTCATAGCGCATTACCGTCGGGTGGCAGGGCGTTTTCGTCCCCGTCGGGAGGACTGCTCATGAGCGAACTGTCGCACCCACCGGCCGCTCCCGGCCCCGATGTCGAGGCCGTTCCCGGCCCCGCCGGCCGGCCCGGCGAATTCGTCGGCCGGTCGCCCGGCCGGCTCGCCTGGCTGCGGCTCAAACGCGACCGTACGGCCAAGGCCAGCGCCGTAACGCTCGCCGTCGCCGCCCTGGTGGCGCTCGGCGCGCCTCTGCTGGGACGGCTCACCGGAATCGACCCGACCGACAAGTTCGTGGACCGCCTCAACGATTTCGGAATGCCGATCGGGTACGCCGGCGGAATCAGCTCCAACCATTGGCTGGGGCTCGAACCCGGCAGCGGCCGGGACATCCTGATGCAACTGGTCTACGGCCTGCGGACGTCCCTGTTCATCGCGTTCACCTCGGCGCTGCTGGCATCCGGCATCGGTGTCGCTGTCGGTGTGCTGGCCGGGTGGGCCAGAGGCTGGCTGGACAGCGTCGTCAACTGGCTGATCGACCTCACGCTGGCGTTCCCGTTCCTCATCTTCGCGCTCGCGGTCATCCCGATCCTCCAGGACCGCTTCTACTCCGACCGGGAGGCGCCGTCGCCGGCCTTCCGGGTGGCCCTGATCGTCGCGACGTTCGGCCTGTTCAGCTGGACGTACACCGCGCGGCTGGTCCGCGGGCAGGTGATCTCGCTGCGCGAGCGGGAGTTCGTCGAGGCGGCCCGTGCGGCCGGCGCCGGCACCACGCACATCCTGCTGCGGCAGCTGCTGCCGAACATCTGGGCGCCGATCCTGGTCACCGTCTCGCTGATGGTGCCGCAGTTCATCGCCATCGAGGCGGCGCTGGCGTTCGTCAACATCGGCGTCACCGAACCCACGCCCGACCTGGGCCGCATGATCTTCAACAGCATCGGCTACGTCGCGAGCGACCCCTGGTACACCCTGTTCCCCGGGTTGACGGTCTTCCTGCTGGTCCTGGCGTTCAACCTGCTCGGCGACGCGCTGCGCGACTCGCTGGACCCCCGCTCCACCCGGTAGTCCCACGGCCATCAGTGCCCGGCCGGCGGGGGCCGCCGGGCAGGAAGGAGCACACCGTGCGCGCACGAACCCGGACACTGACAGGTGTCCTCGCCGCGGCGGCGCTGGCCGCCGCCGGCTGCAGCCCCACCACCGACGACGGCGGCGGCGACGACCAGAAGACCAAGACCCAGAGCGGATCGATCTCGTACGAGGCCGCCGACAACCAGGGCCCGGCGAAGGACGTCGACGGGGCGACCCGCGGCGGCACCCTCACCGTGATGCAGCCGGCCGACTTCGAGCACCTCGACCCGGCCCGCAACTACGTCAACGTGCAGCAGGTCGCCGGTGGGCTGCTGTACCGCGCGCTCAACGGCTACAAGGAGGACGGCAGCGGCAAGCTGCTGCTCGTCGGCGACCTGGCCACCAACCCCGGCAAGGACGTGAACGGCGACTGCAAGGTCTGGGAGTTCACCCTGCGCGACGGCGTGAAGTACGAGGACGGCACGCCCGTGTCCAGCAAGGACGTCGCCCACGGCATCGCCCGGTCGTTCGCGGCGAACCTCAACGAGGGCCCGCACTACATCCAGCAGTGGCTCTACCCGGGCGGGGCGTACAACGCCACCTACAAGGGACCGTACGACGGGGGCAAGCCGGTGCCCGACGGCGTCGCCACACCCGACGACAGGACCATCCGGTTCACCTTCCCGCAGCCGCACTGCGATCTGCCGTACGCGGCGGCGCTGCCGACCAGCGCGCCCGTGCCCGCCGCGAAGGACACCCGCGCGAACTACGACCTGCGGCCGTTCTCGTCCGGGCCGTACCGGGTGAAGACCTACCAGCGCGACGTGTCGCTGGAGCTGGAACGCAACCCGAACTGGGATCCGGCGACCGACCCGATCCGCAACGCGTACCCGGACGCGATCCGGATGACGTTCGGCCTGGAGCAGGCCCAGATCGCCGAGCGCCTGGTCGCCGACGGGCCGGCCGACCAGGCGGCGCTGAGCTGGTCGGACGTGCCGCCGTCGGTGCTGCCCCGCACCACCGGATCCGGCGTCTCCGACCGGGTGGTACGCGGCCCGACGCAGTACAACTGGGTGCTGAGCATCAACACCCAGCGGGTCACCGACCTGAGCGTCCGGCGGGCGCTGAACTACGCCGTCGACAAGGACGCCCTGCTCAAGGTGCTCGGCGGGCAGGCCGCCGGCTCACCCGCCACCACGCTCATGTCGCCCACCACCGCCGGATTCGTCCCGTACGACCTGTACAACGCCCCGGTCACCGGCGACAAGGCCAAGACCGCCGAGCTGCTCGCCGGCAAGCGGCCGAAGCTGGTGCTCGCCCACTCCAACCTGGAACTGCGCACCCAGCAGGCCGAGGCGCTGCGCAAGAACCTCACCGACATGGGCTTCGACATCGTGATGAAGCCGATCGACAACAGCAGCTACTACGACGAGGTCGGCCGCAAGGACAACCCGTACGACCTCTACCTCACCGGCTGGGGCTCGGACTGGCCCACCGGCTCCACTGTCATCCCCCCGGTCTACGACGGACGGGAGATCGTGGCCGAGGGCAACCAGAACCTGTCGTACCTCAATGAACCGTCCGTCAGCGCGGAGATCGACCGGGTCCGCGACCTGCCGGCCGCCGAGCAGGACGCCGGCTGGATGGCGCTCGACCGCATGATCATGGACAAGTACGCCCCGGTGGTGCCCTGCTACTACGACGCCACCTACGAGCTGCACGGCTCGAAGGTCGGCAACGCCTTCCTCAGCGACGCGTTCGGGATCATCTCGCTCAACGGCATCTACGTGAAGAAGTGACAGCCGCGCGGGGGCGGCTGCCACGGCGGCCGCCCCCGCGCCCACCCCGGGGGAGGTGCTCCCGTGCTCCGTTTCGTCGTACGGCGGCTGCTCGTCGCCGCCCTGACCCTGGTCGTCATCAGCCTGGTCACGTTCGGTCTCTTCTTCGCGGTGCCGAGCAGCCCGGCGAAGGTGATGTGCGGCAAGAACTGCACGGCCGAGGACATCGCCCAGGTCGAGCGCCGCCTCGGCATCGACCAGCCGCTGCCCCGGCAGTACGCCGACTTCGTCAGCGGCGTCTTCGCCGGCCGTACCTACGGCGAGGGCGACTTCCGGCAGGACTGCCCGGCACCCTGCCTCGGCTATTCGTTCCGCAACAACCAGCCCGTCACCGAGATCGTCGCCCAGCGCGCCCCGGTGACGTTCAGCATCGTCCTCGGCGGTGCCGTGCTCTGGCTCGGCCTCGGCATCTCGCTCGGCATGGTGTCGGCGCTACGCCGGGGTACGGCGTTCGACCGCGCCGCGATCGGCGTCACACTGGCCGGGGCGTCGATGCAGGTCTACTTCTTCGGGCTGATCCTGCTCTACCTGCTCGTCTACTCCACCGGGCTGCTGCCGTTCCCCAGCTACACCCCGCTGACCGAGAACCCGTTCCGCTGGGCGGCCGGGCTGATTCTGCCCTGGATGACGCTCGGCTTCCTCAACTCGGCCTTGTACGCCCGGCTGTCCCGGGCGCAGATGGTGGAGACGCTGTCGGAGGACTTCGTCCGTACCGCCCGGGCGAAGGGGCTGCCCGCCCGGAAGGTGCACACCCGGCACGCGCTGCGGGCGGCGATCACACCGATCGTCACGATCGCCGGGCTGGACATCGGCACCAGCCTCGGCGGCACGTTCATCACCGAGACGATCTTCGGCCTCCAGGGTCTCGGCAAGGCGACTGTGGAGGCGGTGCAGTTCCTCAACCTGCCGGTGGTGATGGCGACGGTGCTGCTGGCGGCGGTGTTCATCGTGGTCGCCAACATCGTCGTCGACGTGCTGTACGCGGTGATCGACCCACGGGTCCGGTTGGGCTGACGGGAGGAGACGGACATGGTGGAGCTTCCGGCGCCGCGTCGCGGCGAGGGCCCGTACCTGCGGGTCAGGGATCTGCGGGTGCGGTTCGACACCGAGGACGGTGTGGTGCGGGCCGTGGATGGTGTGTCGTTCGCCGTGGAGCGGGGTCGCACGTTGGGGATCGTGGGGGAGTCGGGTTCCGGTAAGAGTGTGACGTCGCTGGCGATCCTGGGTTTGCACAACGCGAGGCGGACGGTCATCTCGGGGGAGATCTGGGTGGG
>NZ_LEKG01000294.1:0-5050 GCF_001029515.1 Micromonospora sp. RV43
ACGTCCTGCACAGCGGGCTCCTGCACATCGACCCCACCAGCGGCAGGCTCGCCCTGGACACCGCGACCGCCCGCGCCGCCGCGCTCCTAGCCACCCTCACCCTCACCAGCGGCGAGTCCGGCCCGGCACCGGCGGCCGGGGCCTGGCCGGGCGGCTGGTGCAGCCGTCGCAGCGCCGGGCCGAGCGCCGGGGTGGCCGGCAGCGCCTCGCGTACGACCAGGAACAGCCCGAGCCCGACCGCGCACCCGCCGAGCACCGCGATCGCCAGCTGCCAGTTGAGGATCATGCGATCGCCTCATCCAGGTCGGGCGCGGGCAGGAACCGCGCCGGCCGGGGCGGCTGGCTCATCGAGCGCACCCAGACCAGCAGGCCGACGAACGCCGCACCGAGCACCGCCATCACGAGCTGGCCGGTCAGCGTCCCGTACGGACGGATGTAGTCGCTGTTCACCAGCCCGTACGCGAGCGTCGCCAGCGTCATGCCGGTGAGGAAGCGGACCGCGAACCGGGGCTGCGTGCGCTTCGCCTCGACCTCGCGCCGGGTCGCCACCTCGGCCGAGGCGGCGGTGGCGATCGACCCGAGCACGTCGCCGAGGCGCTCGCCCCGGTCGGTGAGGTGCAGGATCAGCGCGGCCACCACCTGGTCGGCGACCGGGTCGGCGATCTCGTCGGCGAAGGCGAGCAGCGCGGAGCGGGCCAGCCAGCCAGCCTGGAGGCGGGCGGCGAGCGTGCGTACCTCCTCCTGGATCTCCTCCGGCGCGGTGGCGATGGTGCCGATGATCGCCTGCTGGAGTCCCTGGCCGGTGGCCGAGATGTCCTTGAGCCGGCGGGTCCACTCGCCTACGGCTTCGACCCGGGCGATGGCCCGCTGCTCGGCCCGGCCGACCGCGAACAGCCACGGCACGCCCGGTACCGCGAGCGCCACCAGCAGGCCGACCACCGGCAGCCCGGTGAGCAGGAACGCCGCCGCCCCGGCGACCACAGCGGCGCCGAGCAGGAGCTGGTAGCGGCGCTGGTCGGCGCGGCTCGCGCCGGAACCGGTCCAGAGCCGGCTCAGGCCCGGCCCGGCACCGGGCGCCGGACCGGGCGGGCGACGGGTGCCGACGAGCGCGACCACTGTCAGCACCAGCCCGGCCACGCAGGCCGCGCCGGAGACCAGGGCGATCAGTTCGATCTGCGTCACGCCGGGCCTCCGCTCGGCCGCGCCCCGAGGCGGGTGTGCCGGGGCCGCCGCCACGCGCCCACGCCGGCCTCGACGAACCTGGTGAGCAGGCGGGCGTCGTAGCCGACGCGCAGCAGCTGGTCGCGGATGCGTTCGGGCAGGTGGCGGGGGACCGCACGGCCGTCCGGTCCGGGGCCGAAGACGGTCGTCGTGGTGATCCGGTTGCCCTCGCCGACGCCGATGACCTCCTCGACGTGCGAGACGAAACGGTGCTTGCGCCCGCCGATCGCTGTCTCGTCCTCGACCGTCACGTAGACGATCAGGTCGAGCGCGTTGCCGGCCATCCGGCGGGCCTGGTCGACTGTCATCTCCCGGCCGTGCGACAGCGCCAGCTCGATGATGCGTTCGCTCACCCCCGAGGGGGTACGCGCGTGGATGGTGCACATCGACCCGCGGCTGGTGGTCATCGCCTGGAGCATCGGCACGATCTCCCGGGACCGCACCTCGCCGACGATGATCCGCAGCACGCCCATGCGCAGTGACACCGGGATCAGGTCGGCGATGCTGACCTCACCCGCCGGCCGCCCGTCCGCGCCGCGCTCGCCGTGGCCCTCCCGGGACTCGAAGCTCATCACCGCCCGGTGCTTGTGCCCGCGCCGGGCCGGCAGCAGTTCCCGGCTCTCCTCCAGCAGCACGTACGGCTCGTCGGCCGGGATCTCGTCCATCAGCGCGCGGATGACAGTGGTCTTCCCGGCACCGGCGAGCCCGGCGACCATGATGTTCAGCCCGGCCCGCATGGACGCGCGGAGGAAGTCGCGCAGCAGCGGGTCGATCATCTCGTCCAGGTCGGGCCGGCCGCCCGCGATGTCCTCCAGGCTCACTTCGAGCGTGTTGTGCTTGCGGATCACCGCGTACGGGCGGTGGCTGACCAGGAACACGGCGGCGAGCCGGCTGCCGTCCGGTAGTTGCAGGTCGAGCGTGGGCTTCGAGGTGGACAGCGACCGCTCGGTGGCACCGGCCCGGCGGGCCGCCGCCTGGAGGATCTCCACCAACTCGTCGTCGGTCTCGGCGATCGGCTCGGCCCAGTCGACGCCGCCGCCGTGCCGGGTGATGCGTACCTGGTCGCAGCCGAGGATGTGCACCTCCTCGATGCTGTCGTCGACGAGCAGCGTCTGGAGCCGGCCCAGCCCGACGAGTTCGGCTGTGACCTGGTCGAGCAGCAGGCGTTCCGAGTCCGCCGCCATCGGCGTGCCGGCACGGCGTACCGAGTCGGCGTACGCGGACACCACGGCTACCGCCAGCCGGGCGCGCTCGACCTCCTCGGCGTCGGCGTCGAACTCGCGTCCGCGCTGCCAGTGGGTGAGTCGTTCGCTCAGTTCCCGGCGCAGCTCGCGGACCACGGCGAAGTCGACCCGGGGGCGTGGCGGTGGCGCCGGTGGCGCGGCGGGCGCCGGGCCGGGGACGTGGTGCCGCCCGTTCGGCGGGGCGAGCGGCGGCACAGTGGAGACGACGCCCGGCTGCTGCGCGCGTGGGTCGTGGGAGACCGGCTCAAACCGCACCGGACACCCCCGGCACGCTCGGCGCGGTCACCGCGCGCGGTGTGGTCGCCCCGGGCCAGGCCAGCCGGGCGCGCCGCCGGTCCAGCAGCGCCCGTACCGGCACCTCCAGGGCGCCGGCCGCGCGCATCAGCGGCCGGTTGGCCCGTACGGTGCCGCCGTGGGCGAGCACCTCGGCGGTACGCGGGTCGTGCGGCAGGCGGGCGATCACCGGCAGCCGTAGCGCCTTGCTGATCTCGCTGGTGCCGTGCCCGTCCCCGACGACGAGGAGGCGCAGCGTGCCGGGCGGTACGCGGTGCTCGGTGAGGTCCCGCTCGATCGCGCGGGCGGTGGCCCGGGTGGCGGAGAGGTCGGGCAGGTGCGCGCGGGTCACCAGCAGTACCACCGCGGCGGCCCGCAGCAGCGGCCACGGTGGACCGCCCACTGCCAGCCGGCCACAGTCGACGAGCACGTCGTACGGCGGTTCGCCCCGCTCCAGCCCGGTGAAGTAGTCGGCGAAGCGCTGCCAGAGCGGGATCACGCTGCCGGCCTGGGCCGGGTCCACGACGCCGGGCAGCAGCAGCCGCTCGCGGCGGGGCGCGTCCAGGTCGACCAGCTGGGACCAGAACGCGTGCTCCAGGCTGCCGTCCCGCAGCTCACCCACCGCCAGCTCACCGATGCCGCGCGGGCCGTCCAGCGCCCCGCCGAGGTAACCGGCGAGGATCGAGCCGCCCGCCGGGTCGCACTCGGCCAGCACGAGCCGCCGGTGCCAGCTCAGCGCGGCGGCGAGCGCGGCGGTGGTGACGCCCGGCGAACCCTTCGCCGAGACCAGGGCGATGATCGCCATCAGGCCGCCTCGGTGAGCACGAGCGCGATCCGGTCGTCGGCGGCGAGCGCCACGACAGCTGGTACGTCCCGTACGGCAAGCGCCAGGTAGACCACCACGTCGCCGTTCTGCGGCGCGGCGGTGTCGATCACGGTGCCCTCGAACCGGGTGCCGCCGCCGCGGGACGCCTCCGAGCCGCCGCCGGTGGCGTTCGACGGCGTGCTGACCAGCAGCACCTTGTCGCCGGGGTGCAGCTTGCGCGCCGGCACCTGCTCGGGTTCCAGCCCCAGCGCGATCTGCTGCTGACCGGGGCCGAGCAGCGGGGCCTCGGTGAGCTGCGCCGGGGTGAGCAGCGTGCCCGGGGTGAGCCGGACGGCCGCCCGCAACCCCAGCACCTCGTCCATCCGGTCGGCGGGCACCGGCTGGAGTTCCCGCCCGCCGGAGACGCGTACCGGCACCAGGTCGTCGGCGGTCAGTTGGTGTCCCACGTCGACCTGCCGGGCCACTGCGAGGTACGTGCCGGTGGAGCGGACCGACGTGACCGCGAACGCCGCGCCCAGACCGCCGAGGGCGATCAGCAGGACCGCCAGGCCGAGCAGGCCGGGGCGGACGCGTCGTTGCCGGACCACCTTCGGCGGCGCGACCGGCGCCTCCACCGGGGTTCCGTTGCGGGCTGCCACGACACTCATCGGGTCACCACCTGAAGCTCGTTGATCTGTACCAGGACGACGCCGCTGGACCGGCTCTGGGCGATGACGCCGCTCTCGCCGCCGCCGGACCACTCGACGGTCCAGAACGTCGTGGCGCTCACCTGGTAGGTGCCGGCCTTCGGATAGCCCTGGTCGAGGCCGCAGTCGGGTGAGGTGGAGCCGGCCCTCGGCCCGTCGGCCCGGTAGGGCGTGCCCGGCCCGTCGCAGGTGACGTCGATGTCGTCGGACATGTGCCAGACGATCCGGTCCACCTTCGCGGTGATCTCCACGGTCAGTCCCCGGTCGGAGGCGGACGCGGACAGCGGCCCGAAGTACGCCGCGCCCGGGCTGGCCCACATCCAGACGGGCAGCCCGACCAGGCCGGGGCCCTGGCTGCGCCGGGGCGCCACGGCGGCGCGGGGCGGGAGCAGCGAGATCGACGCCAGCGCGCGGCGGGCCAGTTCCTCCGGGTCCGGCGGCGCGCCGTAGCCGGGCGGCGGCGCGTCGAGAAGCGCCCGGCGCAGGCTGCCGAGGTCGCCACCGTTGCAGGTGAGCTGGTACCACTGCTTGCCGGGAGGGGCCTCGTCCTGCGGCTCTTCGAGCTTGTAGTAGCAGCCGTCGGCGTTGTTGAACCAGCCGAGAATCGGGTGGTAGCAGGGGATGGCCCGGCCGTTCCACTGGCACTTCGGGGTGCTGCCGCCCCCGCCGCCGTTGTCCCCGCCCCAGGCCAGCTTCCACCCGGACGACCGGGGCCGGGCCATCGGCACCTGGTCCGGGCTGTCCGGTGTGTCCACCGCGCTCGGTCCGCTGCTCGGCGGCTGGCTGATCGACACGCTCTC
>NZ_LEKG01000295.1:0-5024 GCF_001029515.1 Micromonospora sp. RV43
GTGGTGGGCGGCGGCGTGGTGGGCGGCGGGGTCGTCGGCGGCGGGTTGCCGCCGCCGCCGAAGATCACGTCACTGCAGAGGTAGTACGGCTGGTCGAGGTGGGACGCCTGCCAGATGGTGTAGACGACGTGCCGCCCGGTGCGGTTGCCCGCGTTCACCTGCGCCTCGTAGAGCCCGGTGGTCGGGTAGCTGCCGGTGCGGAGTACCAGCTCGAGGCTGTTCCAGGTGAGGGGCTGGGTGGTCGGGTCGAAACCCTGCTTCGTGATGTAGATCAACATGTAGTCGGCGCCGTGCTTGGCGCCGTCGGTCAGCGTGAGGGTGAAGTTGTTCGGCATCGGCTTCGCGGTCCACGCGCCGACCGCGTCGAGCGAGGCGTACAGGCCGCCCTGGGTGCGACCGCCGCTGCACAGCTGTCCGTCCGGCACGGCGGCCTGGTGGTTGCCGCCGACGTTCTCGCGGTACAGGCCGTTCCAGTTCCACATGGTGTTCGGGTTGGCCTGCCACGCCTGCCAGCACATCGGGTCGGTCTGGGCCATGGTGGGGTTGAGGTGATCGGAACCCCAGCGCTCCCAGCATCCGTAGTTGCGTGTCGGCGGGTTGGTGACCGATCCGTGCGCCGAGGCCGGATCGGCCTGGTTGACGACGACCATCGTGAACGAGGCGAGGAGAACTGCGACCGCGCCCAGTCCCAGACGGCGTCCTGTCCGTGAGATTTTCATGATGCTCCAGTGGATGCGCCGGCGCCCAGTGGCCCTCGCTGGGTGCCCACCCCGGAGAAGGTGACGCCGATCGATTCAAGCCGTCCCAGGGGTGGACGGCACTGCTGCCCAGCAGCGCATGGCGACTCCCAGCCACGATGTTAGTAAAGACGGCTGTCAATGTAAATCGATACCGGCGTATCGGGTCAGACGACGGTCACGATGACTTTCCCGAGGGCTCGGCCCTCTCCGACGTGGGCCAACGCCTCGGGCACCTCATCGAGGGTGAAGGTCCGGTCGATGTGGATGGTGAGGTCACCCGTGGCGCAGAGGTCGGCCACCGGTTCGAAATGCGTCGGCCCTTCCTTGACGGCGAGCACACCCAGGCGGCGGTGGGTGAGCCGGCCGGCCGCGGCACCGATCGTCAGTACGCGGAGCAGCGCCGGGACCGAGCCGCCGACGCACCGGTAACGGCCGCCGGGGGCCAGTGCCCGGCGGTAGTCGAACACCGACCGGTGCGCGACCAGGTCGAGGATGAGGTCGTACGGGCCGCTGCGGGTGAAGTCCTGGCTGCGGTAGTCGATCACCTCGTCCGCGCCGACCGATCGCATGAAGTCGAGCTTGCCGGCGTTGTCGACGCCGGTCACCTCGGCGCCGAACCGCTTGGCGACCTGAATGGCGAATGAGCCCGATCCGCCGCCGGCACCGTTGATCAGAACCCGTTTTCCGGCTGCCGCGCCTTGAGTCCCTTGCCATGCGATGACTCCCGCCTGCGGAATCGCGGAGGCCTCGGCGTAGGTCAGGGCGGCGGGCTTGTGGGCCAGAACCGACTCGGGAGCGATCGCGTACTCGGCGAAGCCGCCCTTGAGCATGAGGTTGTCACCGTACACCGCGTCACCGGGCCGGAACCGGGTGACCGCCGGGCCGACCGCATCGACCCGGCCTGCGATGTCCGAACCGAGTGTCCGGCGTGCCGGTGAGCGCAGCCCACCGATGCGCGAATACAGCGGCGAGCCGCGCAGGGTCTCCCAGTCGCTCAGGTTGACCGAGGTCGCTGCGATCTTGACGAGCACCTGCCGGCCGGTGGGAGACGGCTTGGAGACGTCCTCGATCCGTAACACATCCGGCGACCCGTACCGGTCGTACACAACCGCTCTCATCCACGCACCCCTAGCCCTTCACCCAGGCGCTCCGGCCGCACTATGCCCACGGCCGGCAGGCAACGGCCTCTTGGTAGCAGACAGAGACAAGGGACCAACCGCCTCCGAGTGGGGGACGTTGCGCACGGATCAGAGCGTCGCCAGCACCCCGGCCAGAACGACCAGGCAGCAACCGATCTCGATCATCCCGACCTGCACAGGGCGGAGCCGGCGTGCCGGCAGCAGCGCGGCCCGGAGCAGGAGCAGCAGGAAGACCGGACCGAGCAGCACATCCACCAGCCAGACCACGGCGGCCAGGGCGAGCACGTGGTATCCGACGGAGAGACGGAGGAAGCGGCTGTCACCGCGTTGCCGGATCATCGTCTTGACATAGAGGACAGTGCCGAACAAGTAGAGCAGGAGCACTGCGAAGGCCGGGGTGACCCGGGTGACGGACACACCGGCGATGGTCGCCGCGACGAAGACCAGCAGGCAGCTCTGCGCCACCGAGGCCAAGTCGTTGAGCAGGGCCCGTTCCCGGCGACGCCAGGCGTATCCGGCGTTGACCGCCAGCAGCGCGGCGTAGCCCGGGGCGTACCAGAGGACGGCGGGCCGGGCGAGCGCCACGGTCGCCGCGAGCGGCGCCGCCAGCAGGCCGTACACCAGCAGCTGGGGGGTGAAGCGGCTCGGCCGACGGCTCTTGATCGCCTGGAAGGCGTAATACGACAGCAGGTAGCCGGTCAGCCAGGCGCCGAGCAGCGGCAGGTGCGGCCAGCGCGGGCCGGCCAAGGCCACCCCCACGGTGTACGGCAGCAGGAGCATCGCCCACGCGCCGTGCTGGGGTGGGACGAACTGCCGCACGCGGCGGCGGCGCATTGCCGGGCGGTCGGCTACGACAGCGGTGTTCATGGTGGTCACCGGACCTCGAACAGGCCACGGGCGCCGCGCTCGGCGTCGACCATGGCGTGGCTGACGAACGGGTAGTGCCCGGCTGCGGGGAAGACCGTCTCCACGAAGCCGCCGCCGGCCGGGGTGAGGGACAGCACCTGGGCTCCGCCGGGGTCGGTCGGCCGGTTCTCCCAGTGCCCCTCCCGGTAGACGGTGTCGAACTGGGCGCCGACGATGTGGAACGAGCTGTCTCGGTTGGGGCCGGCGTCGAGCAGCCAGATTCGGACCCGTTCACCGGCCCGGGCGGGCAGCGGACGGTGCGCGTACTGGGCGGGGTAGCCGTTGAAGACGACGGCGTCGGGGCGCTCCGCCTGCATCGCGGCCAGGTCGCCGGGCTCGCCGTCCGGGCCGAGGTAGAACTCGGACTGGACGAGCACGTACTCGCGATCGACGCGGGGCAGGTCGGGCGGGTCGACGATGACCGCACCGTACATCCCGTTGCCGATGTGGTGCAGCATCGGCATGGTCGAGCAGTGGTACATCCAGATGCCGGCGCGGGTCGCAGTGAACCGGTAGGTCAGCCGCTGCCCGGGGTCGATCGGGCGCATCACCTCGTCCGGGGCGACGGCACCGGCGTGGAAGTCGATGCCGTGGTCCAGGGTGCCGTCGTTGACCAGGGTGATCTCGAAGGTGTCGCCGACCCGGCCGCGCAACACCGGGCCGGGCACGGTTCCGTCGAAGGTCCACAGCCGCTGCCGCACCCCGGGCGCGACCTCCCGGACGACTTCCCGGACGTGCAGCTCCCGCCGGTGCAGCCGGCCGGGCGGCGCGGGCGGCGCGGTGGCGTCCCGGGCGACGAAGGCCGCGCCAGGGTCGGCCATGGCATCGAGGCGCGGCCTCGTCCCCTCCGTCGCCACGGCCGTCCCTGTCGGAGCGGTCACCGTGGCCCCCGTCGGGACGATCCGCAGTGTCATGCCGGCCTGCCGGTGGGCGGGCAGGGAGCACCAGCCCTCCACCGTCGCCCCGATCACGCCGGCGTCCAGCCGGGCGTCGCCGTCCCGCGTCAGCAGCGGTGTCCTCGCCCCGGAGGCCAGGACGAGGTCGTGGCGGCGGTTGTCCCGGTTGGTCAGCTCGATGACCAGTCGATCACCCCGGGGCACGTCGATCCGGTCGGGGTGGAAACGCATGCCGTCTGCGACCACTGTGACCGTGGTGGTGTGCCCGGTCGGGGTGACGGCGGTGGCGGCGGCGGGGACGGGTGCGTCACCGGAGACGCGTTGGGCGGCGACCCCGACGAGGACGGCGACGAGGACGAGGGCGAGACCCACGGCTGCTCCGCCGAGCGGGCGGGGCACGGGGGCGTCGGTGCGCGCGGACACGGGTTACCTCCGGGCGGTGAGCAGGACCCGCACGGCCGGCACGAGGAACTGCACCAGCGCGGCGAGGACCAGCAGTGAGGTGGTGATGCGGACGAACGGCGGGGTGGGCAGGACGAGGACCAGCAGGGCGGCGTTGGTCATCGCGACGCGCTGCGGGCCGTGCCGCTCCAGCAGGGCGGTGCGGCGGCGCACCGGCGCGGGTCCGCCGCCGAGCACCACGGGCAGCAGGTGGGTCAGGGCTCCGACGAGGACCTGGGCGACGAAGCCGACCAGCAGCGGGAGCAGCACCGCACCGAAGCGGTCGGCCGCGCCGGCCGGGTCCGCAGCGGGCAGCAGCGTCGCGGCGTCCACGGCGAGAGCGACCATCAGCCAGCCGCCGGCCGCGGCGAGCGACCAGGACGCGAACGCGTACGGGGGGCGGGTGCGCGCGACGGCCAGCGCGGGGCGCAGGGCGATCAGCGCGCCGAGGGCGAACAGGCTCAGCCCGGCCGCGGCGACGACCCGCCACCAGGCGAGCAGGCCGACGCCCAGCAGGACGAGTCCGGTCGTCGCCACCGGCAGCGCGACGGTGGCGGCGCGGACCGCACCGTCGGCCATCCGGGTACGCAGCACGGTGGGCCAGAGTGTCAGCAGCGTCCCGAGGACGGTCAGCGTCACCCAGCCGAGCAGGTTCACGTGCGCGTGGAACAGCAGCAGCCGGGGGCGCAGCGGGTCGTCGATCACCAGCATCCCGGCGCCGACCGGCACGCCGGCGAGCAGGGCCACGGTCGCCGCCAGGTAGTAGCGGACCGTGACGGAGAACCGGGCCGGCAGGGCGCGGCGCAGCCAATGGGTGAGCGCGACGAGGTGGGCGGTCACCGCGACGAAGACCAGCGTAGCGCCCGCCACGCCCAGCCAGGGGCGGTCGGCCGTGCCGCCGG
>NZ_LEKG01000296.1:0-7131 GCF_001029515.1 Micromonospora sp. RV43
GAACCGGACCGCCGTGGCCAGATCCGGGGCACGGACCAGGACCTGCCGGGGACCGTCGCCGTGGCGGAACCGCACGAGCTGCGGCGACACCACGGCGAGCGGACCGGTGACCTCCACATGGCGGACGTCGTGGGCGAGGTACAGGTCGCACAGCGCCCGCTCGTCACCACCGGACGGCCAGGCCATGCCGTACCGGCGGACGTCGCGAAGCTCGGCCAGCGCGGCCCTGATCTCCGGCGGCGCCAGACCCTGGGCGCCGAAGAAGCCGAGCAGTCCGGCCTCCGACAGCCGTCGCAGGAACGCCGGCGACGTGACGCCGAACGGGGACGACCCGGCCAGGCAGGCGTACCGGATGCCGTAGTCGGACCGCAGCCCGGGCGAGCCCGCCGGGCGCGGACGCGACGCGGTGGCCGGCGGTGGGCCGAGGGCGGGACCTCGCGCCACCGGCGCGGCGGGTGCAGTCACCGGAAGTGCGGCCGGCGCGGCGGGCGCGAGCGGCCCGCCGGGAACGGGTGCCGGCAGGCTCCCGGCGGCCCGGCGCCACATCTTGGTCAGCACCTCACCGGGACCGACCTCGACCGGCTCGGTCACCCCCGACCGGGCCAGCAGGCACATCGTGTCCCACCACCGGACCGGCTCGACGAAGTGCCGCAGCAGCGTGCCCGGGATCTCGCCCGGGACATGGGGCGCCCCGGTCACGTTGCTCACCACCGGGATCGACGGCGGGCCCGGCGTGACGTCGCGCAGGGCCACCGCGAACGCCTCCGCGGCGCCGGCCATGAACCGGGAGTGCGCCGGCACGCTGACCGCCAGCGGCACGCACCGGCCCGTACCGAGCCGCGGCACGGCGTCGACGACCGCGCGGATGCCCGCCGTGCTGCCGGCCAGCACGAACTGGTCGGGCAGGTTGTGGTTGGCGAGGTCGACGTCCGGGATCCCGGCCAGCAGCTCCGTCACCCGCGACAGCGGCAGGCCGAGCACCGCCACCATGCCGCCGCCGGTCACGCTCTCCATCAGCCGCCCACGGCGGACGACCAGGCTCAGCGCGCTGTCGAAGTCCAGGCAGCCGGCGAGGTGCAGCGCGGCGTACTCGCCGAGGCTGTGCCCGGCCACCACCTCGGGTGGCGGACGGCCGTCCGCCAGCGCGGCCCGGGCGGCCAGCACGCTGACCAGGAACACGGCCGGCTGCACGTACCGGGTGCGGCCGAGGTACTCGCCCCGGGCGTCCCGGCACAGCTGCGCCGGCGGCACGCCGATGAGCCGCTCGGCGGTGGCGCACTCGGCGGGGAAACGGTCCAGGAGACCCTCGCCCATGCCGGGATGCTGCGATCCCTGCCCCGGGAAGACCCACGCGCGCACGGCGATCACCGTTCCCAGGGGTAGCGGCCGTGCGCGACGAACTCCGTGATCCGCTGCCGCACCGCGGGCGCCGACATCAGCCGGCCGAACTCGGTGACCGCGTGGTCGCGCAGCCGGTCGTCGACGCCGGAGAACGCCCGGAAGTACCGCTTGGCGTCGCCGACGACCACCGGGTCGAGGCGGTTGAGCCGGAACAGCAGCTGCCGCAGCACCGTCTCGGGACGCTCGGCGACCTCGTCGACGAGATGGATCCGGTACGCCTCGGCCGCGGCGATCGTCTGCGTGCTCAACGTCGCGGCGTACGCCTTCTGGAACCCGACCCGCCGCACCAGGAACGGCAGCACGCAGCAGGGCAGCAACCCCCACAGCGCCTCCGGCAGCGCGAACGTGCTGCGGGCGGTGGCGTGCACGAAGTCGCTGGCGGCGACCAGCCCGACACCACCACCGGCGACCTGCCCGTCCACCTGGGCGATCACCACCCGCGGCACTGTGGTGAAGCGTTCCAGCAGGGCGAAGAACGCCGCGCCCCCGTCGGACGCGCCACCGTCACCGGCGGCGCTCTGGAAGTCCATGCCCGTGCTGAACACGCCGTCACGCCCGGCCAGGACCACCGCCCGGCAGGCGGCGTCGCCCTCGGCCTCGTCGAGTGCGGCGTGCAGCTCGCGCAGCGTCTCGTCGTCGATGCCGTTGCGCCGCTCCGGCCGGGCCAGCGTGACGCGCAACAGCCCGGGCTCGCGCCGGAGCTCGATCGTGCGGTACGCCATCGGAGCTCAGGCCGCGCCGCTCGGCACCTGCGGCAGCAGCAGCGTGTCGCGGATGCTGCCCTCGATGAACAGCCGGTCCCAGGTGCCGCCGCCCTTGGACTCGTGCAGCCGGCGCCGGCCGAACACCTCGGTGGCCATCTCCTTGCCGCGCTCCAGCTCGCGCAGCTCGTGGTAGTCGTCGACGCTGCGCAGGTGGATCAGCTGGAACAGGTGGTCCTGCTGGCCCCAGGTCTGCTCGTACAGCGTCGCGGTGACCCGGCCGGCGAGCCGCTCGTTGACGAAGTGCTGCCAGTGGGCCGCGTACATCCGGCCCTCCTCGCGGAACTCGTACTTGACGTCCGAGGTCCGCATGACGATCGCGCCGGCCGTCGCCGAGTTGATCTGCTGCTCCGGCGGCTGGTTGAGCTGGGACGAGGCGGGCGGCACGAAGGTCGCCGGCTCGGCGTCGTCGCCGTCGTGGTCCATCCCGTGCTGCGGTACGAGCACGTCCTCGTGCAGGCTGCGGTGGACGAAGATGCGGTCCCAGTTGCCGCCGCCCTTGTGCGGCAGCCGGTCCTCGTCGGAGATCCGGCGGAACTCCAGGTCGTGGTCGACCATGTTGAGCAGGATCCGGTAGTCCTGCGGGGACTTCAGGTGGATGAACCAGTGCATCCGGTCCCGGCCGCCGAACACCTCCTCGAAGGCGAACGACGTCGCCACGCCCTCCTGCGAGGTGTTGATGTACTGCAGCAGGTCCACGCTGAACTGGCGCCCCTCGGCGGCGAACCCGTAGGCCATCTGGCCGACCCGGTGCAGGATGAAGCCGGAGTTGAGCGTGTGCAGCACCCGCTCCAGCGGCAGCGACGATTGGTTCAGCGCGCGGTACGGCTCGACCGTCGTGGTCATCGGTTCGCTCCTCAGGTGAGATCGCCGGTTCCGGCCCGTTTCTACGGGGACGGCCGACGGCGTGTCTGCTCACGGTTGAGCGGGCGCCGGAAGCAACCGGCCTGCTCAAGGTTGAGCAGGCGAAGCCGGTACGACTGCCTAGCGTGATGACTCGGCCGGGATCCTCGGCCGTCGACCCTTCCCAGGCGGGCAGGTGCCGTGACGCAACAGACCGATCCAGCCCACGCCGTTGTCCTCTCCGCCGCCGATCCGGAGCGGCTACGCCGGTCCGCGCACCGGCTGCGCGAGCACGTCTCCACCGCGGACCCGGCGCTCGACCTCGCCGACGTGGCGTACACCACGCAGGTCGGCCGGATGCCGTTGCCGCACCGGCTCGCCGTGCGGTGCGCGAGCGTCGCGGACCTGGTCGGCGGACTCGACGCCTACCTGCGCGGCGAGGCCCGCGACGGGGTGCTGCACGGCGTCGCCGGGGCGCCGTTCGCGCCGACCGCCGCGCCGACCGACGCCGACGCCGCCGCGGACTGGGTCGGCGGCGGCCTGGTCGACTGGCGGCGGTACTGGCCGGGACCACGCCCGCGGGTGCCGCTGCCCGGCTACCCCTTCGGTGCGGCGCCGCCGGCCCCGCCCGCCGCACGGCCGCGCGACCCGGCCGGGTCGCTGCGGGCCTATCTGGTCGAGGTGTACGCCGAGGTGTCCGGCCTGCCCGCCGAGTCCGTCGACCCGCTCCTGCCGCTGACCGAGCTGGGCCTGTCGTCGTTCCTCGTGACGCGACTGACCGCCCGGCTGGAGAACGACCTGGGCGAGCGGTCGCGGACGCTGTTCTTCGAGCACGCCACCCTTGGAGAGGTCGCCGCGGCGCTGGCGGCGGCCGGCCGCACGGCTCCCGCCGGCGCGGTTCCCGCCGAGCCTGCCGGGTCCGCCGCACCTGCCGTACCCGCCGCACCTGCCGAACCCACCGAATCCGTCGCACCTGCCGAGTCCGCCGCACCGCCCGCTGCGGACGTCGTGCCGGCGCCGGCCGTCGCCGTGGAGCGGGAGCCGGAGGAGGAGCGCGAGACGGAGATCGCGGTGATCGGCGTCGCGGGACGCTACCCGCGCTCGCCCGACCTCGACGCGTTCTGGGACAACCTCGCCGGCGGCCGCGACTGCGTCACCCCGCACCCGCCCGAACGCGCGCGGCCGGGATGGCCGACCCACCTCATGGACGGCGGGTACCTCGACGACGTCGACCGGTTCGACCCGCTGCTGTTCGGCATCACCCCCCGCGACGCCGCCCTGATGGACCCGCAGGAACGGCTGTTCCTCGAAGTGACCTGGGCCGCGCTGGAGAGCGCCGGATACACCCGCGCCCGGCTGCGGGAGCGGCACCACTCCTCGGTCGCCGTGTACGCGGGCGCGATGTGGAACGAGTACCCGCTGTTCGGGGCGGAGCGGACGCTGCGCGGCGTCCCGCAGGACTCCGGCGCGACGCTCGGCGGCATCGCCAACCGGGTGTCGTACTGCTTCGACCTGCACGGCCCGAGCCTCACCGTGGACACGATGTGCTCCTCCGCGCTGGTGGCGCTCGACCTGGCGGTGCAGAGCCTGCGGCGCGGCGAGGCCGAACTGGCGGTGGCCGGGGCCGTCAGCCTGTCGCTGCACCCGAACAAGTTCATCCAGCAGCACCGGATGAAGCTCACCGCGACCGACAGGCGCAGCCGGACCTTCGGCGCCGGCGGCGACGGGTTCGTGCCGGCCGAGGGGGTCGGCGCGCTGATCCTCAAGCCGCTGCGGCGGGCGCTGGACGACGGTGACCCGGTGCACGCCGTGATCCGCGGCACCGCCGTCGTCCACGCCGGACGGACGAACGGCTACATCGTGCCCAGCCCGGTCGCGCAGGCCGACGTGGTACGGCGGGCGCTGCGCGACCGGGCTGGGCACGATGNGCCCGTACCGGACCCGCCGAGATCGGCTACGTGGAGGCACACGGCGCCGGCACGGCGCTCGGCGACCCGGTCGAGATCGACGGCCTGACCCGGGCGTACCGGGACGCGGCCGGGACCGACCTGCCGCCCGGCAGCATCCCGATCGGCTCGGTGAAGTCGACGATCGGGCACACCGAGGCCGCCGCCGGACTCGCCGGTCTCACCAAGGTCATCCTGCAACTGCGGCACGGCGTGCTCGCGCCGTCGCTGCACGCCGACGAACTCAACCCGAACATCCCCTGGGACGCCGTGCCGTTCCGGGTGCAGCGGCAGCGGGCCGAGTGGACCGGCCCCCGGGTCGCGGGCGTCAGCTCGTTCGGCGCCGGAGGGACCATCGCCCACGCGGTCGTCGCCGCGCCACCCGCCCGTACCCGCCCGGCCGCGCCGCCCGGCCCGCAGCTCGTCGTCCTGTCCGCCTACGACGAGGACCGCCTCGACGAGGTGGTACGGCGGCTCATCGCGTACCTGCGCCGGGACCGCGGACCGAGCACGGCGGACCTCGTCGCCGCGGTCCGGCGGATCGCCGCCGGGGAGCACCCCGGTTCGGCCGCCGACCACGCCGCCGCGCTGCTGGCGCACGACGGGCCGGCCCTCGCCGACATCGCCTACACGCTTCAGGTCGGCCGGGAGCCGCTGCGGCAGCGGCTGGCGGTCGTGGTCGAGGACGTCGCGACGTTGTGCGAGCGTCTCACCGCCTACCGCACCGATCCCGCCGTGCTGCGCGGCCGCGCGCCCGCCGCGCCGGACCCGGACGCCGTGCCGCCGGCCGGCGCGAGCCTGACCGACCTCGCCCGGCACTGGGTGGCCGGCGGAGCCGTCGACTGGGCCGCGCTCCACGAGCCGGGCCGGACGGTCGTGGACCTGCCGGCGTACCCGTTCGCCCGCATGCGGTGCTGGGTGCCGGAGGACACACCGGCCGGTGCCGGGCCGTCCGGCACGCAGGCGCCGACCGTCGCGGCGGCGCCGGACGCCGAGGTGCCGCTCTACGCCAAGGGGTGGGAGCCGGATCCCGATCCCGGGCCGGTCGCGTCGCCGGTGGCCGGGGTGATGCTGTGCGTCGGTGGCAGTCCCGATCTCGTCGCCCGTCTCGGCGGCCTGGCCGTGCACGACGTGGCGGACCTCGCCGCCGTGCTGTCCCGCGTGCCCGACGTCGGCGGGCTGGTCGGCCTGCCCGGCGGGCCCGGCTGGGAGCCCCGGGTACGGATGGTGCAGCGGCTGCTGGCCGAGCGTCCCACCACGCCGTTGCGGATCCTGGAGACGGCCGTCGACGACGTCCGCACGGCCGGCTTCGTCAAGGTCCTCGGCGCCGAGTACGCCCGCGTCACCGCCACCGTGCTGCACACCGACCGGCCCGGCGACGACACCGATCTCGCCACCCGGATCCTCGCCGAATGGGTGCGGGCCGACGCCTACGGCGAGGTCCGGTACGCCGACGGCCGGCGGTACCGGCCGCGCCTGGACCTCGTACCGGCGCCCCACGCGCCGCTGCGGTGCGACCCGGACGGGGCCTACCTGGTGACCGGCGGCACCCGGGGCGTCGGTGCGCTCGTCGCCCGGCACCTGGCCGCGCACGGCGCCCGGTCGATCGCCCTCGTCGGCGTCCACGCGGACACCGGCGTCGCGGACGACCTGCGCGCCCGCGGCGTGCGCGTGCTCCAGCACGCCGGCGGGTTCCCCGGCGTCGAGGAGTTCCTGCGGCAGGTCCGCGCCGAACTCGGCCCGCTGCGGGGCGTCGTGCACTGCGCCGGTGTGGAGAGCCGGGGCAACCCGGCGTTCCTGCACAAGGACCTGGCGGACGTCCGCGCGGTGATGGCGCCCAAGCTGGACGGCTTCGAGACCCTGGCGCCGCTGTGCGCCGACGACCCGCTCGACTTCTTCCTGGTGTTCTCCTCGGTGTGCGCCACGGTGACCGGGCTGGCCGCCGGGGTCTCCGACTACGCCGCCGCGAACATCGCCGTCGACGAGCTGGTCCGCGCGCGGATCGCCGCCGGCCGTACGGAGTTCCGCTCGGTGGACTGGCCGCAGTGGGCACAGACCGGGTCCACGAGCGGACGCCCCAACCCGTGCGCGCCGGCCGGTCTCGCCCCGCTGGACGACGCCGCCGGACTACGCGTCGTCGACCGCGTGCTCGCCCTGCCGGCCGGCGCGGGGTGCTGTCC
>NZ_LEKG01000297.1:0-4927 GCF_001029515.1 Micromonospora sp. RV43
GGCGTGGTCGGCCCCGGCGTGGTGGGGGGCGGGGACTGCGGCGTGCAGTTGCCGTCGGAGACCCGCAGGCCGGTGTTCGCGCCCGCCGTCTGCCGCACGATGTCCGGCACGCAGCTCGCCGCGTCGAGCCGGTACGAGTACGGGACGCTCACTGTGGTCGTGGACGTCACGTTCGGACCCGCCGGGTAGTTGTCGCTGCCGGGCGAGGACCAGGTCACGTTGTCGAAGATGTTGCCGCTGACCTGCCAGGTTCCGCGCTCGCTGGTGTAGAACGTGCCGAGCACGTCCTTGGAGTTGCGGAAGTAGTTGTTGTCCACCTTGGCCCGCGCCCCGGCCCGGGAGTTGATGCCCGACTCGTGCAGCCCGGTGTAGTGGTTGTTGAACATGTGGGCGATGCCGCCGCGCAGCAGCGGCGTACGGGAGTCGATGTTCTCGTACAGGTTGTGCTCGAACGTGATGTAGCCGTTGCCGCGGTCGCTCTCGCTGGAGCCGATGAGGCCGCCGCGGCCGGAGTTGCGCAGGATGCTGTACGACAGCGTCACGTACTGGGTGTCGTCCTTCATGTCGAACAGGCCGTCGTAGCCTTCCGACTCCCCGCCGGACGCCTCGAGCGTGACGTGGTCGACCCACACGTTACGGACGCTGCTCTCCATCCCGATCGCGTCGCCGCCGTTGGAGGTGGGCGAGCCCGACTTCTTGACGTTCCGCACCGTCACGTTCCGGATGATGATGTTGCGGGAGTCGCGGATGTGGATGCCGAGCTGGTCGAAGACGGCGCCGCTGCCCACGCCGATGATGGTGACGTTGCTGATCTGCTTCAGCTCGATCACCCCGTCCGCGGTGTTGCAGCTCGACCCGGAGACCTTGCTGGTGTTGCCGTGGTTGATGGTCCCGGTCACCTCGATGATGATCGGGGTGCTGCTGCTGGCCCGGCCGCAGAGCGCGGCGTGGATGGCGGTGCCGGTGGTGGCGCGTACGGTCTGCCCGCCCGCGCCGCCGGTGGTGCCGCCGTTCTGGGTGGCGTAGCCGGTGGCGCTGCCGGCCGCCGCCGACGCCTGCGGGGACGGCAGCACCACGGCGACGGCGATACCCACGACCGCCGTGGCCAGTGCCGCGTGGAGTCGCAGCGCGACTGGTCTTCTCATGTCGCCTCATTCCTTTTTCGAGCATGCGGGAATTGCCGCCGAGCGAACGGCAGTCACCGAATGGGAATAATGAGGAGCCGCGACGCGATCAGGCGCGCCGCCAGCGAATGTCGTTCATCTGCGATGCCCGGCCCGCAAATGAAACATCGATGTAACGCAATCGTATGAAAGCGCTTTCCAGGAAGGCAAGGCCTGGCGTTTGCAGGTTTTTTGCACTACTCCGGGCGGCCGGAGGCCGCGGACGCCTTCTTGACGGGACGCGCGATCGATGGTTGCCTGCACCTCACCCCAGAGATCGACGTTCGTCTACTTCCTGCCCCCACGAGGAGCGCCATGCCCCATCCCCGCAGGACCCCGCCGGCCGCTGTCGCCGGCGCGCTCGCCGCCGTCCTGGCCGTCTCCCCGGCGCCCGCCGCACCCCCGGCTGAACCGACGGCCACCGGCAACACGTGGAGCGCCGACCTCACAGTCGTCGACGCCGACGACGTCGGCGTCCGCTGGACCGGCGCCGGACTGCGCCTCGCCGACACGGCGGGCCGCCCAGCCGCGCAGCGCCGGCAGACGGCCGGGGGCATGCTCGTCACCGCGCCCCACCCGCTCGCCGCGCCGGCCAACCGGGTCCGGGCCGACGTCGACGCGGCCCCCGGCACCGGCGGCGCCGTCGAGGTGGCGGCGCGCGGCTGGCGATCGGGCGCGTGGACCGAGTGGCGGTCCGTCTCCGCCGAGGCCGTCTTCGACCAGCCGGTCACGCGGGTCCAGGTCCGGGTGGCCCTCACCGCCGAACGGCCGTCCGCCGCGCCCACAGTGCGCGCGGTCCGGCTCGTCGCCGACTCGGTCGTCGCCGTCACGGCCGCGACCCCGGGCCTCACCTACCGGGTGTACGCCACGCGGGAGGGACTGGTCGGCGGCACCACCGCCAACGGGCACGTGATCGTCTCGCGGGACCACTTCGTCGCGCTGCCGTCGGCCCGCGGCCTCGCGCCGAAGAACACCGGCGACTACACCGTGCGGGTCTGCACCACCACCCGCAGCCGCTGCGAGTACGCGCCGGTCTGGGACATCGGACCGTGGAACACCAGGGACGACTACTGGAACCCGGGCAGTGTCCGGGAGATGTGGAAGGACCTGCCGCAGGGCCGGCCCGAGGCGCAGGCGGCGTACCAGAGCGGCTACAACGGCGGCCGGGACCAGTTCGGGCGCGTGGTGGGCAGTCCGGCCGGCATCGACCTCGCCGACGGCACGTTCTGGGACGGTCTGCTGCTCACCGACAACGCCTGGGTCGACGTCGCCTACCTCTGGACCGGCACCGGCACCCGGGGCCGGATCGGCAGCGGCCCGCTCAACATCCGGTCCGGCCCCGGCACGAGCAATCCCGTCGTCGGCCTGGCCGCCACCTACGCCAACGTGCCGATCGAGTGCTCGGTCACCGGCCAGTCGGTGAGCGGCCCGTACCGGACCACCAGCCAGTGGAACCGCCTCGCATCAGGACACTTCGTCAGCCACGCGTACGTCTCCGGCGTGACCGGCACGATCGCGGCCTGCTGAGGCCGGCTCGCCCGGGGTGGGCGCCGGTGTCGCGCCGCCCCGGGTGCGCTGGATGAGCACGACGCAGGCGAGCACCGCGCCCGCCACCACCAGCGCGCCGGGCGTGACCGCCTCACCGAGCAGCACCGCGGACCAGATCAGCGTGAGCACCGGCTGGACGAGCTGGATCTGGCCCACCTTGGCGATGCCGCCCCGGGCCAGCCCGGCGTACCAGGCGAAGAAGCCCAGGAACATCGACACCACTGTGAGGTAGCCGAACCCGGTCCAGGCGGCGACGCCGCCCTGCGGGCGATGGAGAAGCGCGGCCACCACCGTGACCGGCACGGTGACCGGGAGCGACAGCAGCAACGCCCAGCAGATCGTCCGGGCGCCGCCGAGGTCGCGGGCCAGCCGGCCGCCCTCGGCGTACCCGAGTCCGCAGAGCACCACGGCGGCGAGCAGGAACAGGTCGGCGAGCGACAGCGTCCCCCGCATCGAGCCGCTCGCGGCCAGGAAGGCGAGCACCAGCGCCAAGCCCGCGGCACCGGCGATCCAGAACAGCGGCGGCGGCCGTTCACCGGCGCGCAGCACCGCGAACACCGCGGTCATGGCGGGCAGCACCGTGACGACCACGGCACCGTGCGCTGACGTCTGCGTGGTGAGCGCCAGCGAGGTGAACAGCGGGAAGCCGACCACGACGCCGAGCGCGACGATCGACAGCCGTCGCCACTGGTCCCGGGTGGGGCGCGGCGCGCCGGTCAGCCGCAGGTAGGCCCACGCGAGCAGCGCCGCGCCCACGGCCCGTCCGAACGCGACGAACCAGGGGTCCAGTGTGTGCACCGCGACGCGGGTGGCCGGCAGCGACATGCTGAAGGCCAGTACGCCCAGCGCGCCGAGGGCGATGCCGGCGCCCGGTCTCACCGTTATCGTGGTCGAGGCGGTAGCGCTACTCTGTGCCGTCATGAACGATGGTAGCGCTATCGACCGTGTGGTCCGGCATCTGGGTGCGCTGGCGGCCGACGCCGCGCCCGGCACGCGGCTGCCGTCGGTGCGGGAGCTGACCGCGCACCATCACGTCTCCCCCGTGACGGTCGCCGAGGCGACCCGGCGGCTCGTCGCGGACGGGCTGGTGGAGACCCGGCCGGGCCGTGGCGCGTACGTGGCGGCCCGGCGCGCCGGCCCTCCGCGGGCGGACCTGTCGTGGCAGACAGTCGCGCTCGGCTCGCGGCGGGGCGGCGAGGAGGAGATGCAGGCGCTGCTGGCGTTACCGCCGTCGGGCGCGATTCCGCTGACCGGCGGCTACCTGGACCCTGATCTCCAGCCGGCCGCCGCGCTCGGTGCGGCGCTCGCCCGTGCGGCCCGGCAGCCGGCCGCGTGGCAGCGTGGTCCGGTCGAGGGACGCGCCGACCTGCGCGCCTGGTTCGCCCGCGAGACGGGTGGCGGCCTGCGCGCCGAGGACATGGTGATCTGCCCGGGCGGGCAGGCAGCGCTCTCCTCCACGCTGCGGGCGCTCACCATCCCCGGCGACACGATCCTGGTCGAGTCCCCCACCTACCTGGGCGCGCTCGCCGCCGCGCGCGCCGCCGGGCTGCGGGTGGTGCCCGTGCCCGCCGACGCCGACGGGGTACGCCCCGACCAGCTCGCCGCCGCGTTCGCCCGTACCGGCGCCCGCCTGTTCTACTGCCAGCCCTTGTACGCCAACCCGCACGGCGCGACACTGGCCGCCGCCAGGCGCGGCGAGGTGGCCGAGGCGGTGCGCGAGGCCGGGGCGTTCCTGGTCGAGGACGACTACGCCCGCGACCTCACCGTCGACGGCGACGCCCCGCCGCCGCTGGCCGCCGACGACCCGGACGGGCACGTCGTCTACCTGCGCTCGCTGACCAAGTCCACAGCGCCCGGCCTGCGGATCGCCGCGATCGGCGCGCGCGGGCCGGCCGGGGCACGGCTGCGCGCCGCCCGCCTGCTCGACGACCTCTTCGTCGCAGGGTCGCTGCAACAGGCCGCGCTGGAGTTCCTCACCGCGCCGGCCTGGGACCGGCACCGCCGCAGCCTGCGCGTCCAGCTGCGGGCCCGCCGGGAGGCGCTGCTCGCCGCGCTGGACCGGCACCTGCCGTCGCTGACACCGCGCGACGTCCCGCGCGGTGGACTGCACCTCTGGGTACGGCTGCCCGACAACACCGACGACGTAGCGGTGACCACTGCGGCCGCGGCAGCGGGGGTGACCGTCTTCCCCGGCCGCCCCTGGCACGCCGCCGAAC
>NZ_LEKG01000029.1:0-50225 GCF_001029515.1 Micromonospora sp. RV43
ACGCCGGACCCGGGCTGCCGCGTTCACGCCACCACCAGCCGGATACCTCATGCCTCCGACCTACCGCCCACATCGACCCAGATCACGCAGACACGCCGACGGACGTCAGCCTTTCAACCTCTGTAGCAACCGGTGCCCTGCCCGCGGCCACAGTCGTGCGACCGCCGAGCTGTCTCCCGTCGTGGGCACATGGTGGGCAGTTGGTCAACCAATCGTTGCATGGGGAAGAGAAACAGCAGCTCAACGAGGTTGAGGCGTGCAAGATCGTTGACACCCTGTAAATCCGTCGCGAAAGCTACAGAGGTTCGAATCCTCTACCCGCTACCAGGTGCAAGAACGGCCCCGTGAGCTGCGAAACGCGCTCCGGGGCCATTCTCGTTCAGGTCGTACTTTGCTCGTCAGCCCTGTCGGCTTGCGCCGTTAAGCTGAGCCATGATCGAAGCGGGCAGTCGCATGCGCGGTCAAGCGCCTCCGCCCGCCGTCGTCTTCGAGGCGCTGACCGAGCCCGACCGCGACCCGGCACGCCCGTGGCTTCGGTTGCTCGACGACGAACAGCGACCGCAGATCCTGCGCCGCGAACGCCCGAACCTGGTCGTCTGGTCATCGCTGTGGTCGAAGCGACCCGACGCGCAGGTGCGCTTCGATCTCGCGTCCGACGGGCATCAAGGCACCCTGCTTCGGTGGACGCTGCTGCTCGCCGAGCCTCTTCCCGACCCCTCGCTGCTCGGGCATCTGCGTAGGCGACTGAACGAGCTGATCAACGCGAATCTGCGGTACACCTTCGGCCAGTAGCCGCGCGACCGGTCCGCCGGGCCGCGTCCTCCGGCGGACGGGCCGGTAGATCGATACTGGGTCGTGGATCAGGACGAGGTTCGGGTGCTGGCGACCGCCGAGTTCACCAGACGGATGCGCGCCGGCAAGCCCCGAGGCGGGTTCCAGATCGACGACTGGCAGCTCTCCGAGCCGTACGAAGCGCAGGTGCGAGGACTCCGCGGAACCGAGCGCCTGCTGGTCGTCGACTTCGTCCCCCGTGGCGAGACCCGAGCCGGGGGACACTGCAAGCTCAGCGTGGCGGTCGATCCGGACACCGGCGTGGCGGACATGCTCAGGTGACGTACGCCGAAGGCGCTGGACGCCCCTGGTGAGCCCACTGAACGGTTCCGGCGTGAATGAGGGAATCATCCTCTGGTGTTCATGACAGGGGCAGGTATGGTGGTCAATGCCCGCGGGTCCGGTGGTGGTCCACCGGGCGGATCGGCCAGGTCGAGCCGGCCGGGCGACCCAGGGTTGGTGGTGTGGGGTTTCGCGTGACTTGATCCCCTTCGTGGGTGAAGGTGGGAATCCGCAATGGACGAAGCGGCTGACGTCCCTTCACCCCCATGACCTGGCTGCGTGTCGTGGGTGGCCGGGCCGAACGGCGGAACCTGACAGCTACTCGGGCTGGGCGGGTCCTCTCCGCTTTTCTGCCCCTCAGGCTTGTGGCACGATCGGGAAACCTTCACCATCCCTGTGGCAATCTCCCGACAGGAGCAATCATGTCTGGTCGAACGCTGGGCCGGCTGCTTGGCTCGCTCCTCGTGCTCGCCGCCATCGCAGGCGCCTTCGGCATCCTCCCCGGCACCAGTAGCGCGCAACTCGCCGACATCGTCTGGACGATGGACGCCCCGCGCTGAATCATCGAGTCGTCCGCCGGCCGGCGGACGACGTCTCGGGTAGGAGGGGCATGGCAAGCCAGGGCCGACCTCGTAGGTCAACGGAACGTGCCTGGCTCGTCACCGCCCCTCTGGCGCTGCTGGCGGTGGTCTTCAGCACCTGCATCGCCCTGGTGGCGGACCACCCGTTCGGCAAGTGGCCGCTCGCCTTCGTGTTCTTCGTCGTCATGGCGGGGATCAGCTTCGCGGTGCTGAACGTCTACGTCCGGCGCCAGTCGGTGGGCGTGACGCTCACCGAGGTGCCACTGATCGTGGCGCTCTACTTCCTGCCGCCCTTGAGTGTCGTACTGATCTACACACTCTCGGTGCTGATCTGGAGTGCCTCGCACCGTTTCGGCGCGGCGAAGCTCTGGTTCAACGTCGCCAAGGCCGCCGCCGCCACCTCGCTGGCCAGCCTCGTACTCCTGGCGCTGCCGCCGCTGCGCGGTGTCGGACCGGGGACCTGGGGCTCGCTGTTCCTCGCCGTCTGCGTGGTCACGCTGGTCAGCCTCGTGAGCGTGGTCGGCGTGCACGTGCTGCTCCAGGGCTGGCAGGCCGGGCGGGACGCGCTGCGCAGCATGCCGACCGCTCTGCTCACCGCCGCCATCAACGTGGCGATCGGCCTGCTCGTCCTGATCGCCCTGAAGACGACGTGGTGGTCGGCGCTGCTGCTCGCCGCCCTCTTCAGCGGCCTGGTCCTGGTCTACCGCTCCTACTCCCAGTTCTTCCGCCAGCACCGCACGCTGGCCGGGATGTACGAGCTCACCCGCCTTCTCGCCTCCGGCACCGAGCGGTCACTCGCCGACATCCTCCTCGACCGGGTACGCGCGCTGATGCAGGCCGAGTACGCGACGCTCTGGCTGCCCGCCCAGGGCCGGCATCCCGAGGTGCTGCTCACCGCCCGGGTGGACACCCCCGGCCTGCTGGACCTGGCGCCCACCCCGGCGAGCCTGCGCCAGCAGGTGCACAAGAAGGGTCGTACCCTCTCGATCGGCCGCTGGCTCGGCGGCGATCCGGCGTTGCGGCAGGCCGCGGGGGAGGAGCGGGTCAAGGACGCCATCGTGGTGCCGCTGCGCTCCGGCCAGGCCGTGATCGGCACGCTGGAGGTGACCAACCGGCTCAGCGACATCGGCCACTTCGCCCCCGGCGACATCCCCGTCTTCGAGACGGTCGCCGCGCACGCCGCTGTGGCGCTGGAGAACTCCCGCCTGGTCGACCGGCTGCGACACGACGCCGACCACGACGCACTCACCGGCCTGCCCAACCGGCGGCGCCTCACCTCGTCGGTGGCGGAGGCGGTCAAGATCCGCGCCCCGGGTGAGGTGGTGGCGCTGCTGCTCTTCGACGTGGACCGGCTCCGCCAGGTGAACGAGTCGCTGGGCCACGCCGCCGGCGACAAGGTGCTCATGGAGGTGGCCGAGCGGCTGCGCTCCTGCGCGCCCTCCTCGGCGCTCGTCGGCCGGGCCGGCGGTGACGAGTTCCTGGTGACGCTGCGGCTGGAGAGCACCGAGGCGGCCCTGGAACTGGCGGCCCAGCTGCGGGAGCAGATCCGCGACGAGATGGTCTTCGACGCGCTCACCCTGGACGTGGACACGGTCGTCGGGGTGGCCGTGCATCCGGACCACGGCAGCGACGCGGTGGCGCTGCTGCAACGCGTCGACCTGGCCGCCACCGCGGCCAAGTCGGTACCGGGCAGCGTGCAGCTCTACAGCCCGGCGCTGGAGTCGCGGTCGCTGCGCCGGCTCGGCCTCGCCGGCGACCTGCAACGCGCGCTGGACGAGGGCGAGCTGGAGGTCTACTTCCAGCCCAAGGTCACGTTGCGGGACCGCCGCCTGGTGGGCGTGGAGTGCCTGGCCCGGTGGGAGCACCCGGCGCACGGCAGTGTCGCCCCGGACGACTTCGTGGCGGTGGCCGAGCACACCGGCCAGCTCGGCCGGCTCACCGAGTTCGTGCTCCGGGAGAGCCTGCGGCGCAGCCGCGACTGGAGCCACGGCGAACAGCCGCTGTCCGTCGCGGTCAACCTCGCCGCGCGTACGCTCACCGACCAGCACTTCCCGGCGCTGGTACGCGACCTGCTGGCCGAGTACGGCGTACCGCCGCAGCGGCTGACGCTGGAGGTCACCGAGGCGGGTGTCCTGGACGGCACCGAACGTCCCATACCCACCCTGCGCAGCCTGCGTGACCTCGGTGTCCGCCTCTCGGTGGACGACTTCGGCACGGGTAACTCGTCGCTGGCGCAACTGCGCCGGCTGCCTGTGCACGAGGTGAAGGTGGACCGGTCGTTCGTGCAGGGCATGGCGACCGATCCGGGCGACCTGGCGATCGTCAACGCGGTGGTGACGCTGTCGCAGCAGTTCGGCCTGGCGGTGGTGGCCGAGGGCGTGGAGAGCGAGCTGACGCTGGAGCTGCTCCAGGACATCGGCTGTGAGATCGGCCAGGGATTCCTGTTCAGCCGCCCTCTGCCGTACGAGCGGCTGGAGGCCTGGTTCGGCGCCCAGGTCGACCCGGAGACGGTGGTCGCGGGGGAGCTGCCGCGCCTGCGAGTGGTGCCCTGACCAGGGCGGACACGCACTCGGGGGATCCGATTTCACCTGCGCGACGCGGTCGTGTACTGTTTCCCCTGCGCGACACCCCCCGGGGTGATCGGGCAGGCCCCCTTAGCTCAGTCGGCAGAGCGTCTCCATGGTAAGGAGAAGGTCTACGGTTCGATTCCGTAAGGGGGCTCAGAGGGTCCGGCTGGACCCGCCACGGCGGTGTAGCTCAGATGGCAGAGCAAGCGGCTCATAATCGCTGTGTCGCCGGTTCAAGTCCGGCCACCGCTACTCTCGTCCTCCGGGCCCAGCCCGGTGGCCGGTGGGATGGGCGCCACAGGCGCCCACTTTGCATGTCCGCGTCGTCAGCGCGTACGCTGACACGCCGTAGTTGATATCCGTGAGCGAGGAAGGCACTCCGCCGTGGCGAAGGCGACCGATGTCCGGCCGAAGATCACTTTGGCGTGTGTGGAGTGCAAGGAGCGCAACTACATCACGCGCAAGAACCGCCGTAACGACCCGGACCGCATCGAGCTGAAGAAGTTCTGCCCCCGGGACGGCAAGCACACCGTCCACCGCGAGACCCGCTGACCGCGGCCGGCACAAGCCGGCACCGCAACAGCTTCTCGAACGCCGATCCACCTGACGGGTGGCCTCCGGGCCGCCCGACCGGGCGGATCGGCGTTCGTGTTTTCCGTGTAGGTTCGGCGGCATGTCCCTGGACCCGTCCTTCGTCGGCCGGACGTACCCGCCGACCGCCCCCTACCAGGTGGGCCGAGAAAAGATCCGCGAGTTCGCCACCGCCGTCGGCGCCACCGACCCGGTCCACCACGACCCGGAGGCGGCCCGGGCGCTCGGCCACCCCGACGTGGTGGCGCCGCCGACGTTCCCCGTGGTCGTCACCATGTCGGCCAGCCGGCAGATCGTCGAGGACCCGGCGCTCGGCGTCGACTACAGCCGTGTGGTGCACGGCGACCAGCGGTTCGCGTACACCCGGCCGGTGGTGGCCGGGGACGAGCTGGTGTGCGTGAACACCATCGAGGAGGTCACCACCCGGGGCGGGCACGGCTTCCTGACCACGCGCACGGACGTGAGCACGGTGGACGGTGAGCCGGTGGTCGCCGTGTGGTCCAAGATCGTCGTACGCGGGGAGGCCTGAGGACATGGAGCTGCCCACCCAGACGTACCGGGTGACCCGCGCGGACCTGGTCCGCTACGCGGGCGCCTCGGGCGACTTCAACCCGATCCACTGGAGCGACCGCACCGCCACCGGCGTCGGGCTGCCGGGCGTCATCGCCCACGGCATGTTCACCATGGCGCTGGTCGGCCGGGCGGTGGCCGGCTGGGCCGGCGCGCCGGACGCGGTGGTCGACTTCGGCGTCCGGTTCACCCGCCCGGTGGTCGTCCCGGACACCGACGAGGGCACCGAGATCGAGGTGTCAGCGGTGGTCAAGGAGGTCACCGAAGAGGGCCTGACCAGGCTCGACATCACCGCCACCTGCCAGGGCGAGAAGGTGCTGTCGCAGGCTCGGGCACTGATCCGCACGACGCGCTGAGGGTTCGCCCGACGCGCGAGAGGCAGACCGGTTGGGAAAGTCGCACGACTACCCGTACACTGGTCCGCCGTGGGGCAAGTGACCCCCGCTCGGCACAGCGTGTCCGGGTGGAGGTGAGTTGCCGCACAGGGGTGTAGCTCAATTGGCAGAGCAGCGGTCTCCAAAACCGCAGGCTGCAGGTTCAAGTCCTGTCACCCCTGCGCCTCAGGCCTGACCGTTCCGTGGGTCGCGCCGCCCTCACCGGCGGCGTCCGGCCCGTGGTGGTGGCATCGGTGGGGTGGTTCCGAGGCGTTCGGGCCCTCCCGGCCGGTCCGCCGGCCGCGGCCCGTCGCGGGACGGTTGGTCCGGCCGGCGTGACCAACACGCCGCGCACGCCGCCCGGCGTGCGACCCCATACCCGCACGGAGGGCGAAGTGGCCGAGAGCAAGCGCCGCGGCGAGGACGACGGCGACGAGCGTCTGAACGACGACGCGACCGTCGACGACGTGGCCGACGACGACGCCACCGACGCGGACGAGCCGGTCGCCCGGGGTGGCACCGCGACCCGCAAGCGGGCGCAGGCCGAGCCGGCCGAGGGCCGGAAGACCCGCAAGGACACCGAGCGGATCGGGCTGTTCGCCCGCATCGCGCGGTTCTTCCGCGAGGTCGTGGCAGAGCTGCGTAAGGTCATCTGGCCGACCCGCAAGGAGCTGCTGACCTACACGGCCGTGGTGGTCACCTTCGTCGCGGTGATGCTGGCGATCGTGGCCGGCCTGGACTACGGCTTCGCCAAGGCGGTGCTGTGGGTCTTCGGCGAGTCCAGCTGACCTGCGGACAGCGATACTGACGGAAGTGAGCGAGCGTGCCTGAGTACGACGAGACCGCCGGAACCCCGGACGAGCAGTCCACGGTGGCGACGGCGGCCAACAACGAGTCGGTCGAGGCCGCCAGCGAGCCGGAGTTCCCGACCACCGAGCCGGCCCCGGACGAGGACTTCGACCCGGTCGCCGAGCTGCGCCAGAAGCTGCGTTACGCGCCCGGCGACTGGTACGTGGTGCACTCGTACGCCGGCTACGAGAACAAGGTCAAGACCAACCTCGAGACCCGGATCACCTCCCTCGACATGGAGGACTTCATCTACCAGGTCGAGGTGCCGACCCGGGAAGAGGTCGAGGTCAAGAACGGCAAGCGGTCGCAGGTCCAGGCGAAGGTCTTCCCGGGCTACATCCTGGTCCGGATGGAACTGACCGCCGAGTCCTACTCCTGCGTCCGGAACACCCCGGGGGTCACCGGCTTCGTCGGCGCGACCGACCGGGCCGACCGGCCGGCGCCGCTGAGCCTCGACGAGGTGCTCAAGTGGCTGGCCCCGGCGGTCGAGACCGAGCAGAAGAAGGCCAAGCCCGAGATCAAGGTCCTCGACTTCGAGGTCGGCGACTCGGTCACCGTCACCGACGGCGCGTTCGCGTCGCTGCCGGCGACGATCAGCGAGATCAACGCCGACCAGCAGAAGCTCAAGGTGCTGGTGTCGATCTTCGGCCGGGAGACGCCGGTCGAGCTGAACTTCAACCAGGTCGCCAAGATCTGACGTACGTCGGCACCGGCGGCCCGCCCCTTCCCGGGGTGGCCGCCGGTGCGCCGTTTCGCCATCCGCCGACCTCGGCGCGGGGGTGGCCGACGGCTGCGCTACCCTAGAACGTCGGCTGTCCGCACCGTGCTGACCGTGCGCGCCCGCGGACCGGCGAGAATCCCAGTTCCAAGCCCCAGGAAGAGACATGCCTCCGAAGAAGAAGCTCGTCAAGACGTTCACGCTTCAGCTGCCGGCGGGCCAGGCCACGCCGGCGCCGCCGGTCGGCCCCGCGCTCGGCCAGCACGGCGTGAACATCATGGAGTTCTGCAAGTCCTACAACGCGCAGACCGAGTCCCAGCGGGGCGACATCGTCCCCGCCGAGATCAGCGTCTACGAGGACCGCACGTTCACCTTCGTGCTGAAGACCCCGCCCGCCGCCCGGCTGCTGATCAAGGCCGCCGGCGTGCAGAAGGGCTCGGGCGTCCCGCACAAGGAGAAGGTCGGCTCGGTCACCCGCGCCCAGCTGCGCGAGATCGCCGAGAAGAAGATGGCGGACCTCAACGCCAACGACATCGACCAGGCCGAGAAGATCATCGCCGGCACCGCCCGGTCGATGGGCCTGACCGTCGCCGACTGATCTCGCTCCACCGCTCCACCCGATCTGTCTGTTCGTGGGAGGGCCGCGTACGCCGCGCGCCCGCCAGAGACCACAGGAGTCACCAGAAATGCAGCGCAGCAAGAGCTACCGCAAGGCCGCCGATGTCATCGACCGGTCGAAGCTCTACACCCCGGTCGAGGCCGTCAAGCTGGCCAAGGAGACCACCAACGTCAAGTTCGACGCCACGGTCGAGGTCGCGATGCGCCTCGGCGTCGACCCCCGGAAGGCGGACCAGATGGTCCGCGGCACGGTCAACCTGCCGCACGGCACCGGTAAGACCGCCCGCGTGATCGTCTTCGCCGCCGGCGCGAAGGCCGAGGAGGCCGTCGCCGCGGGTGCGGACGAGGTGGGCACCGACGAGCTGGTCGCCCGTATCCAGGGCGGTTGGCTGGACTTCGACGCGGCGATCGCCACGCCCGACCAGATGGCCAAGATCGGCCGGATCGCGCGGATCCTGGGCCCGCGCGGTCTGATGCCGAACCCGAAGACCGGCACCGTGACCATGGACGTCACCAAGGCCGTCTCGGACATCAAGGGCGGTAAGATCACCTTCCGGGTGGACAAGCACTCCAACCTGCACCTGATCATCGGCAAGGCCTCCTTCTCGGAGAACCAGCTGGTGGACAACTACGCCGCGGTGCTGGACGAGGTGCTGCGGGCCAAGCCGTCCGCGGCCAAGGGCACCTACCTCAAGAAGGTCACCCTCACCACCACCATGGGTCCGGGCATCCCGGTCGACCCGAAGGTCGTGAAGAACTTCCAGGAGGGCTCGGCCGAGGGCTGAGCACGCGTACTCCCGAACGGGGCCCCGCCACCACGTCGTGGCGGGGCCCCGTTCGTCTGTCCGGTGTGGCACTCTCGGGCGCATGCGGCTCGACGGCGTCTGGCTCCGCTACCACAGGCACGGCCCGTGGGTGCTGCGGCAGGTCGACGTCGCGATCGGCCCGGGTGAGGCAGCGGTCGTGCTCGGCCGCAACGGCGCCGGCAAGTCCACTCTGCTCCAGCTCGCCGCCGGGGTGCTGCGCCCGAGCCGGGGCCGGGTCGCCGACCGGCCGCCGGTCGTCGGCTGGGTGCCGGAGCGCTTCCCCGCCGACCAGCCGTTCACAGTCGGGGCCTACCTGTCCGCCATGGGCCGCGTCGCCGGCCTGCGCGGTCCCGCCACCGACCGGGCGGTGCGCCACTGGGTGGAGCGACTGGGCCTGACCCGCTTCCACGACGTGCGCCTGCCGCGGCTGTCCAAGGGCACCGCGCAGAAGGTCGGCCTGGCGCAGGCACTGCTGCGCCCGCCCGGCCTGCTGGTGCTCGACGAGCCCTGGGAGGGGCTGGACGCCACCGCCCGCGAGTCGGTCCCCGAGATCATCGGCGAGGTGCTGGCCGACGGCGGCACGGTGCTGGTCAGCGACCACCGCGGCGAGACGGTCCGGCTCCCCGGAGCCCGGCACCTGTCGGTCACCGACGGCACGGTGACCGAGGAGGCGTCGTCGGGCGGCGCGGCCGTCGCCGTGGTCGAGCTGGCGGTCCCGGCCGCCGGGCTGGCCGCCGCCGTCGCCCGCCTGCGCGCCGACGGCCACCAGATCCTTCGGGTACGCGAACACGCCGTCCCGCCCCCGGCCACGCACCCGGTGCCGGCCTCCGCCGGGCCGTCGGGCACCGGCGGGTCGGTCGGCGCGTCCGCCGCTGGTTCCCCGGACCAGGCCGGTGCCGAGGCCGGGGACTCCGCCCGGCCCGGGCCGGCGCCGGAGGTGGCCCGGTGATCGCGCTGGTCCGGCTGCGGCTGGCCGGCTTCGTGCGTACCGGACGGGCGCTGGCGCCGGTGCTGGCCGGCCTGCTCGTCCTCGGCGTCCTCTACGGCGGTGGCCGGGCCCGGCCGGCGGAGGCCTACGGCGTCTCCGCCGTGGTGCTGTTCCCGGTGCTGGCCTGGCAGACCAAGATCCTGCTGGACGTGGAACCCGACGTGCAGCGCCGGATGGCCCGGGTGGTGGCCGGCCCGGCCCGGGAGCGGGCGGCCGGGCTGCTCGCGGCGCTGGTGGCCGGGCTCGCCGTGGTGCTCGTCGCGCTGGCGCTGCCGTGGCCGCTCGGCGGGGTCACCGCGACCGTCGGGCCGGGGGAGCGGCCGGTGCTCGTCGGGGTGGCGCTCGGGCTCTGGGCGCACCTGCTCTCGCTGCCGGCGGCGGTGGCGCTCGGCGCGCTGGCGAGCCGGGCCGTGACCCGCAGCGCCGGCTACGGGGTCGCCGTGCTGGTCACGGGCGCGGTCGGGGTCGTGGTGCTCGGGCTCTCCGGCTCGGTCGTGCCGTGGCTGGCCCCGCCGGTCATGGCGACCGCGCGGGCGGTCACCGGGCCGGTCGCGGCCGGGGCCGGTCTGCTGCTCACCGGCTGGGCCCTGGCCTGGACGGCGGTGGCGCTGACCGGCTACGCCTGGGCGCGGCGCACCCGGGCCTGAGCCCTGGTGACCGGGAGCACCTCCGGCGATTTGGTGCTGCGGCGCACGTCGCGTAACCTGGTGCGGTAGTTCCACCCAAAGACCGCTGGTCACCGTGCTCCGGCACGGTCGAAGGTCCCGCGACGACGGGCGACCCGCGCAGGGCGGTAAGCGAAACTCGGTTTCACGCACGGTCCGCCGACTGTGCCCGTGTCCCCGGCCCTCGCCCCGTGCGCCCTGCGCCGGGGCTTTTTCGTTGTCGTGATGCCTCCGCCGCCGTCGTCGAGCCTCGGCTCGCCGCCGGCGTACCAGCTCCGAGCAACGAGAGAGGAGGGACATGGCGGACAAGCCGATCCGGGCCGACAAGGCCACGGCCGTCGCCGAGCTGACCGAGAGCTTCCGCAACGCGGGAGCGACCGTGCTGACCGAGTACCGCGGGCTCACGGTTTCGCAGCTCACCCAGCTGCGGCGCTCGCTCGGCAAGGAGACCAGCTACACGGTTGCGAAGAACACGCTTGCCAAGCGTGCCGCGGCCGATGCGGGCATCTCCGGGCTCGACGAGCTGTTCTCCGGTCCTACCGCGCTGACTTTCGTTTCGGGCGACGTCGTCGAGGCGGCGAAGGGGCTTCGCGACTTCGCGAAGGCCAACCCGAAGCTCGTCATCAAGGGCGGTGTCTTCGAGGGCAAGGCCATTTCCGCGGCCGAGGTCACGAAGCTCGCCGACCTGGAGTCCCGCGAGGTGCTGCTGGCCAAGCTGGCCGGCGCCATGAAGGGCAACCTGAGCAAGGCCGCGGCCCTGTTCCAGGCTCCGCTCTCCAAGGCCGCCCGCGCGGCGGCCGCCCTGGCGGACAAGAAGCGCGAGCAGGAGGGCGCCGAGGCGGCCTGAGGCCCTCCCGGCGCACCACGTTCTTAGTTTTCATTGCGAGAAAGGACGCCAGACATGGCGAAGCTCAGCACCGACGAGCTGCTCGACGCGTTCAAGGAGATGACGCTGATCGAGCTCTCCGAGTTCGTGAAGCAGTTCGAGGAGACCTTCGAGGTCACCGCCGCCGCTCCGGTCGCCGTCGCCGGCCCGGCCGGTCCGGGTGCACCGGCCGCCGAGGCCGAGCCGGAGAAGGACGAGTTCGACGTCATCCTCGACGCCGACGGTGGCAAGAAGATCCAGGTCATCAAGGTCGTGCGCGAGCTGACCGGCCTGGGCCTCAAGGAGGCCAAGGACCTGGTCGAGGCCGCTCCGAAGGCCGTCCTGGAGAAGGCCAACAAGGAGACCGCCGAGAAGGCCAAGGCCAAGCTCGAGGGCGAGGGCGCCAAGGTCACCCTCAAGTGACCTTGCTCCACCTGACGCGCGTCCGGCTCACGTGAGCCGGGGCACATCGCGTCGCGGCGGGCGGTGATCCGGGAGACCGGGTCACCGCCCGCCGTGTTGGTGCCGCCCGCCGGCGAACGGCGTGAGCAGGGCGTACAGCGTCCTCTCATCGGCCGGTCAGCGACGTCTGTCGGTAGCCCGTCGGTGGGAAAGACACCCCGAGCAGTAACCGGCCCTTGACGCGGCACGGGCCTGCCAGGCACGCTGAACATCAGCAAGACCTTCCGCGCTTGCAACGGCCGCCTCTCGGGTAAGGCAACGGCAGCACCGCCGCCGCGGCTCCCGAGCGGACCGGCAGGAGCGTCGCGTTCCGAGCGGCCCGGTCGACCCGGTTTCCGAGGTCCCAGGGCTTGTTCCGCGACGACCTGCGGGGTGGGCTGGACAGCGGTTAGCCTCTCGGCTACACTGCTAGTTTGCGCTGCCTTCCGACTTGACCCCTGCTCGGAAATGTCCGATTGTGGATATTTCTGGTGGGGTCATTGGAGTGCACGCGTACCAGCCGTTCTGCAGCACCGGTCCTCGGAAGGACGCATCTTGGCAGCTTCCCGCCCTGCGAAGACCAGTCGTACGTCGAGCGCATTCGCGCCCCGCCGAGTTTCTTTCGGTCGGATCACCGAACACCTCGAGGTCCCCAACCTCCTCGCCATCCAGAACGAGTCCTTCGACTGGCTCGTCGGCAACGAGGCTTGGCAGGGCCGGTCGGCGGACGACCCGCACGCACGCTCGGGTCTCGCGGAGATCCTCGACGAGATCAGTCCCATTGAGGACTTCTCCGGCACCATGTCGCTCTCCTTCTCGGCTCCGCGCTTCGACGAGGTCAAGGCCTCGATCGAGGAGTGCAAGGAGAAGGACCTGACCTACTGCGCGCCGCTGTTCGTGACCGCGGAGTTCACCAACAACACCACTGGCGAGATCAAGAGCCAGACGGTGTTCATGGGTGACTTCCCGATGATGACGCCGAAGGGCACCTTCATCATCAACGGCACCGAGCGCGTCGTGGTCAGCCAGCTCGTCCGCTCGCCGGGCGTGTACTTCGACAAGCAGCCGGACAAGACCTCCGACCGCGACCTCTCCAGCGTCAAGGTCATCCCGAGCCGGGGTGCCTGGCTGGAGTTCGACATCGACAAGCGCGACACGGTCGGCGTTCGCATCGACCGCAAGCGCCGCCAGGCCGTCACCGTCCTGCTCAAGGCCATCGGGTGGTCCGCCGAGCGCATCCGTGAGAAGTTCGGCTGGTCCGAGCTCATGATGACCACGCTCGAGAAGGACCACATCGCCGGCCAGGACGAGGCCCTGCTCGACATCTACCGGAAGCTCCGCCCTGGCGAGCCGCCGACCCGTGAGAACGCCCAGACCCTGCTCGACAACCTCTTCTTCAACCCGAAGCGGTACGACGTCGCCAAGGTCGGGCGCTACAAGTTCAACAAGAAGCTCGAGCTGGACGTGCCGATCACCACCGGCACGCTCACCGAGGACGACATCGTCGCCACCGTGGAATACCTCTGCCGGCTGCACGCCGGTGAGGAGGGCTACGAGGCCGACGACATCGACCACTTCGGCAACCGTCGCCTGCGTACCGTGGGCGAGCTGATCCAGAACCAGGTCCGGGTGGGTCTCTCCCGGATGGAGCGGGTCGTCCGCGAGCGGATGACCACCCAGGACGTCGAGGCGATCACGCCGCAGACCCTGATCAACATCCGCCCGGTGGTGGCGGCGATCAAGGAGTTCTTCGGTACGTCGCAGCTGTCCCAGTTCATGGACCAGACCAACCCGCTGGCGGGCCTGACCCACCGGCGCCGGCTGAGCGCGCTCGGCCCGGGTGGTCTGTCCCGCGAGCGGGCCGGCTTCGAGGTCCGGGACGTGCACCCGTCCCACTACGGCCGGATGTGCCCGATCGAGACGCCGGAAGGCCCGAACATCGGCCTGATCGGCGCTCTGTCCACGTTCGCCCGGGTCAACCCGTTCGGCTTCATCGAGACGCCGTACCGGAAGGTCATCGACGGCCGGGTCACCGACCAGATCGACTACCTGACCGCGGACGAGGAGGACCGGTTCGTCAAGGCGCAGGCAAACGCCCCGCTGAAGTCGGACGGCACCTTCGCCGAGGACCGCGTCCTGGTCCGCCGTAAGGGCGGCGAGACCGAGGACGTCGCGCCGGGCGCCGTGGACTACATGGACGTGTCGCCGCGGCAGATGACCTCGGTCGCCACCGCGATGATCCCGTTCCTGGAGCACGACGACGCCAACCGCGCGCTCATGGGCGCGAACATGCAGCGTCAGGCGGTGCCGCTGGTCAAGGCCGAGGCTCCGCTGGTCGGTACGGGCATGGAGTACCGCGCCGCGGTCGACGCCGGTGACGTCGTCGTCGCCGAGGTCGGCGGTGTGGTCGAGGACCTGTGCGCGGACTACATCACCGTCCACCAGGACGACGGCCACCGCCGGACGTACCTGCTGCACAAGTTCCGCCGCTCCAACGCCGGCTCCTGCGTCAACCAGAAGCCGGTCGTCTTCGAGGGCGACCGCGTCGAGGCCGGTCAGGTCATCGCCGACGGTCCGTGCACCGACGAGGGCGAGATGGCGCTCGGACGCAACCTGCTGGTGGCGTTCATGTGCTGGGAAGGCCACAACTACGAGGACGCGATCATCCTGTCGCAGCGCCTCGTGCAGCAGGACGTGCTCACCTCGATCCACATCGAGGAGCACGAGGTCGACGCCCGGGACACCAAGCTCGGCCCGGAGGAGATCACCCGCGACATCCCGAACGTCAGCGAGGAGATGCTCGCCGACCTCGACGAGCGCGGCATCATCCGGATCGGCGCCGAGGTCGTCCCCGGTGACATCCTGGTCGGCAAGGTCACCCCGAAGGGTGAGACCGAGCTGACCCCCGAGGAGCGGCTGCTCCGCGCGATCTTCGGCGAGAAGGCGCGCGAGGTCCGGGACACCTCGCTGAAGGTGCCGCACGGCGAGACCGGCACGGTCATCGGTGTGCGTACCTTCTCCCGCGAGGACGGCGACGAGCTGCCCCCGGGCGTGAACGAGCTGGTCCGGGTCTACGTGGCCCAGAAGCGCAAGATCCAGGACGGTGACAAGCTCGCTGGCCGCCACGGCAACAAGGGCGTCATCTCCAAGATCCTGCCGATCGAGGACATGCCGTTCCTGGAGGACGGCACCCCGGTCGACATCGTGCTGAACCCGCTCGGTGTGCCGTCCCGGATGAACATCGGTCAGGTCCTGGAGACCCACCTCGGGTGGGTGGCCAAGACCGGCTGGAGCGTGGACGGCGACGACGCCGAGTGGAAGCGCCAGCTCCGCTCGATCAACGCGCACGAGTCCGAGCCGGACACCAACGTGGCCACGCCGGTCTTCGACGGTGCACGCGAGGAGGAGATCTCCGGCCTGCTGGCGTCGACCCTGCCCAACCGGGACGGCAACCAGCTCATCGGGGGCAGCGGCAAGGCGCAGCTGTTCGACGGTCGTTCCGGCGAGCCGCTGCCCGACCCGATCGCGGTCGGCTACGTCTACATCCTGAAGCTCAACCACCTGGTCGACGACAAGATCCACGCCCGGTCGACCGGCCCGTACTCGATGATCACGCAGCAGCCGCTGGGTGGTAAGGCGCAGTTCGGTGGCCAGCGCTTCGGTGAGATGGAGTGCTGGGCCATGCAGGCGTACGGCGCCGCCTACGCCCTGCAGGAGCTGCTGACCATCAAGTCCGACGACGTCCTGGGCCGGGTCAAGGTCTACGAGGCGATCGTCAAGGGCGAGAACATCCCCGAGCCGGGCATCCCGGAGTCGTTCAAGGTGCTGCTCAAGGAGCTGCAGTCGCTGTGCCTCAACGTCGAGGTGCTCTCCAGCGACGGTGTGGCCCTGGAGATGCGCGAGACCGACGACGAGGTGTTCCGGGCGGCGGAGGAGCTGGGCATCGACCTGTCCCGGCGCGAGCCGAGCTCGGTCGAAGAGGTCTGAGGTGGTGATCCGGGGCAGGGTCACCCTGCCCCGGATCCCACTCGTTAGCTAGCAGTACAGACGACGACATAGGGGACATAGTGCTCGACGTCAACTTCTTCGACGAGCTGCGCATCGGCCTCGCCACCGCTGACGACATCCGTCAGTGGTCCCACGGCGAGGTCAAGAAGCCCGAGACCATCAACTACCGCACCCTCAAGCCGGAGAAGGACGGGCTCTTCTGCGAGAAGATCTTCGGTCCGCAGCGGGACTGGGAGTGCTACTGCGGTAAGTACAAGCGGGTCCGCTTCAAGGGCATCATCTGCGAGCGCTGCGGCGTCGAGGTGACGCGCTCCAAGGTTCGCCGGGAGCGGATGGGTCACATCGAGCTGGCCGCTCCGGTGACCCACATCTGGTACTTCAAGGGCGTGCCGAGCCGGCTGGGCTACCTGCTGGACCTCGCCCCGAAGGACCTCGAGAAGATCATCTACTTCGCCTCGTACGTCGTGACGAGCGTGGACGCCGAAGCGCGTCACCGCGACCTCTCGACCATCGAGAACGAGATCCTGGCCGAGAAGCGGCAGGCCGAGAACAGCCGCGACTCGGAGATCGAGAAGCGGGCCGCCAAGCTGGAGGCCGACCTGGCCGAGCTGGAGGCCGAGGGCGCGAAGGCGGACGTCCGGCGCAAGGTCAAGGAGGGCGGAGAGCGCGAGATGCGCCAGATCCGCGACCGGGCCCAGCGCGAGATCGACCGCCTCGACGAGGTCCTCGACACCTTCCGCAAGCTGGAGCCGAAGCAGCTGGTCACCGACGAGCTGCTCTACCGCGAGCTGCGCGACCGCTTCGGTGAGTACTTCACCGGCAGCATGGGCGCCGAGGCGATCAAGGCCCTGGTCCAGAACATGGACCTGGAGGCCGAGGCGGAGAACCTGCGCGAGACCATCCGCTCCGGCAAGGGCCAGCGGAAGATCCGTGCGCTCAAGCGGCTCAAGGTCGTCGCGGCGTTCCAGAACACCCGCAACTCGCCGCTCGGCATGGTGCTGGACTGCGTCCCGGTCATCCCGCCGGACCTGCGCCCGATGGTGCAGCTCGACGGTGGCCGCTTCGCGACCTCCGACCTGAACGACCTGTACCGGCGTGTGATCAACCGGAACAACCGCCTCAAGCGGCTGATCGACCTCGGCGCGCCCGAGATCATCGTCAACAACGAGAAGCGGATGCTCCAGGAGGCCGTCGACGCGCTGTTCGACAACGGCCGCCGTGGCCGTCCGGTCACCGGCCCGGGTAACCGGCCGCTGAAGTCGCTGTCCGACATGCTCAAGGGCAAGCAGGGCCGGTTCCGCCAGAACCTGCTGGGCAAGCGCGTCGACTACTCCGGCCGTTCGGTCATCGTGGTCGGCCCGAAGCTCAAGCTGCACCAGTGCGGCCTGCCCAAGCAGATGGCGCTGGAGCTGTTCAAGCCGTTCGTGATGAAGCGGCTGGTCGACCTCAACCACGCGCAGAACATCAAGTCCGCCAAGCGGATGGTCGAGCGGCAGCGGCCGGTCGTGTGGGACGTGCTGGAAGAGGTCATCGGCGAGCACCCGGTTCTGCTGAACCGCGCGCCGACCCTGCACCGTCTGGGCATCCAGGCCTTCGAGCCGCAGCTGGTCGAGGGCAAGGCCATCCAGATCCACCCGCTGGTCTGCACCGCGTTCAACGCCGACTTCGACGGTGACCAGATGGCGGTCCACGTGCCGCTGTCCGCCGAGGCCCAGGCCGAGGCGCGGATCCTGATGCTGTCGTCGAACAACATCCTCAAGCCGGCCGACGGCAAGCCGGTCACCATGCCGACCCAGGACATGGTCATCGGTCTGTACCACCTCACCCACCTCACCCCGGGTGGCAAGGGCGAGGGCCGGGCGTTCAGCTCGGACGCCGAGGCGCGGATGGCGTACGACAACGGCGAGCTGCACCTGCAGACGCCGGTCCGGATCCGGCTGCGCGACGTGGTCGGTGTGGACAACGGCGCCGGCGCCGAGCCGTGGACCGCCCCCGAGGGCTGGACCGAGGGCGAGCCGGTGACCGTGGAGACCACGCTGGGCCGGGTCCTGTTCAACGAGACGCTGCCCCCGGGCTACCGCTTCGTGAACTACGAGATCCGCAAGGGCCAGCTCTCCGCGATCGTCAACGACCTCGCCGAGCGCTTCCCGAAGGTGGCCCTGGCGGCCACCCTGGACGGGCTCAAGGAGGCCGGTTTCCACTGGGCCACCTGGTCCGGCGTCACCATCGGCATGGAGGACGTCATCGCTCCGCCGCGCAAGCGGGAGATCCTGGAGCGGTACGAGAAGGAAGCCGACCGGATCGACAAGCAGTACCAGCGTGGTCTGATGACCGCCGAGGAGCGCCGCGGCGAGCTCATCGAGATCTGGACCAAGGCGACCAACGAGGTCGCCAAGGAGATGGACACCGCGCTGCCGCAGGAGAACCCGCTGTGGAAGATGATCAACTCGGGTGCCCGCGGTAACCTGCTCCAGCTCCGGCAGATCGCGGCGATCCGTGGTCTGGTGGCCAACCCGAAGGGCGAGATCATCCCGCGGCCGATCAAGGCCAGCTACCGGGAGGGTCTGTCCGTGCTGGAGTACTTCATCTCCACGCACGGTGCCCGCAAGGGTCTCGCGGACACCGCCCTGCGTACCGCCGACTCGGGTTACCTGACCCGGCGTCTGGTGGACGTCTCGCAGGACGTCATCATCCGTGAGGAGGACTGCGGCACCGACCGCGCCATCCCGATGCAGGTCGGTGAGCGCATCGACGGCAAGCTGGTCGTGCACGAGCACGCCGAGACCAGCGTGCACGCCCGGACGCTCGCCGACGACATCAAGGGGCCGGACGGCACCGTGGTGGCCCACCGCGGCCAGGACATCAACTCGATCCTGGTGGACGCGATCGTCGCCGCCGGGACCGAGACGGTGCGGGTGCGCAGCGTGCTCACCTGCGAGTCGAAGCTGGGCGTCTGCGGTGCGTGCTACGGCCGCTCGCTGCCGACCGGCAAGACCGTGGACGTCGGCGAGGCGGTCGGCATCATCGCCGCCCAGTCGATCGGTGAGCCGGGTACGCAGCTGACGATGCGTACCTTCCACACCGGTGGTGTCGCGGGTGAGGACATCACCCAGGGTCTGCCCCGTGTCCAGGAGATCTTCGAGGCCCGGGTGCCGAAGGGTAAGGCGCCCATCGCCGACACCCCGGGTCGCATCCGGATCGAGGACGGCGAGCGGTCCCGCAAGATCGTGGTCATCCCGGACGACGGCAGCGACGAGATCGTGTACGACAAGATCTCGAAGCGGGTCCGGCTCCGGGCGCACGACGGCGACCACGTCGAGGTCGGCGAGAAGCTCACCGAGGGCACCATCGACCCGCACGAGCTGCTGCGCATCCTCGGCCCGCGCGCGGTCCAGGTCCACCTGACCCAGGAGGTCCAGGAGGTCTACCGCTCGCAGGGTGTGCTCATCCACGACAAGCACATCGAGATCATCATCCGCCAGATGCTCAAGCGGGTGACTGTGATCGACTCCGGCTCGACCGAGTTCCTGCCGGGCGTGCTGGTCGACCGGGCGCTGTTCGAGTCGGAGAACCGCCGGCTCGTCGGCGAGGGTGGCGAGCCCGCCGCCGGTCGCCCGGTGCTGATGGGTATCACCAAGGCCTCGCTGGCCACTGACTCCTGGCTGTCGGCGGCCTCCTTCCAGGAGACCACCCGGGTGCTGACGGACGCGGCGATCCACGCCCGCAGCGACTCGCTGATCGGCCTCAAGGAGAACGTGATCATCGGTAAGCTCATCCCGGCCGGTACGGGCATCAGCAAGTACCGCAACGTCCGGGTCGAGCCGACCGAGGAGGCGAAGGCCAAGGTCTACTCGATGACCGGCTACCCGGAGACCGACTACGGCTTCGGGCCGGCCAGCGGCCAGGCGGTTCCGCTGGACGACTTCGACTTCGGGTCGTACCGCTAAGCAGTAGGAACGACGAGGCCCCCGGCATCCGCCGGGGGCCTCGTCGCGTCCGGAGTGCCGGGACCGGCTGCCTTCCGCCGGGACGGACGGCCGGGTCGGGGCATGATGGAGGCATGACGACCGTGCCCGGGCAGGCGCCCGTCGTGCCGCAGGCGTACCGCCATCCGTACGACCCGGAGCCGGTCCGCTCCACCAAGGCCCGCGCCGTCTTCGCGCTCGGGCTGATCGGCGTGCTCACCGGTCTGTTCCTCGGCGGCGCGGTGCCGGCCACGATCGCGCTCGTGCTCGCCCGGCAGGCGCGCCGGGAGGCGTACGCCTCGGGTGGTTATCTCACCGGCGCGGACTGGCTGCGGCGCGGCGAGCAGATGGCGCGGACCGGTCTGGTGCTGACCGCCGCCGCGGTGGTCGCGGCGGTGGTGATCGGCGTGGTCCGGGCCGCGGACGCCTCGTTCGGCCACGACTTCGCGCCGAACTTCGACTGACCCGGTGGGGGAGCGGGCCCGCGCCCGCCCACCCCGCAATGATCGGCGGCGGTAGCCTGGCCGGTGTCCGCCGCGCGGCGGGCGCGTGTGGACAGGAGGACCCCGTGACGGAACCGGCTCCGCCGGGAGGCGACCAGCCGCGCCCCGGGCCGTACCCGCCGGGTTCCGCGTCCGCGCCGGCGCACCAGCCGGGGCCGTACGGGGCGTACCCGGGGAGTCCGCCGGCGCACGGCGGCGGGTGGCCGGCGCCGGCGAGCGTGCCCGGCCACGGCGGCTGGGGTCCGCACGGCGGGCCGGCGCTTCCGCCGCCGGCCGAGACGCCGCGGCCGCCGAAGCGGGTCGACGCGGTGCCGGGTACGCCGTTCGGCGTGGTCCACCTCGACGTGCCGCCCGTCACCTCCGGCCTGGCGATCGGGTCGCTCGTCGCAGGCATCGCCGCGATCGGGGTGTCGCTGCTGGTGTTGTGCTTCGGTCTGGCCGGCCGCGACGTCGGCGGCGCCTGGGCGGCCGGCGCGTTCACAGTGCTCGGCGGGCTGATCGGCGCCGGCGCGGTGGTGGCCGGGCTGCTCGCCCGGCGGCAGATCCGGCGGCCGGCGCCGCCGCCGTCGGTGCGCTTCACCGGCGCCGGCCTGGCCGTGGCGGGGATCTCCTGCGGGGCGGCGGGGGTGCTGTTCGGCCTGATCGGGCTCGCGCTGGCCCTGGTGGTGCAGATCACGTGACGCCGCGTCTGCGACGCCTGCGGCCGGTGACCTGGGTTGAGCGGAATGTCCGGGTGTCCGAAGGCCGGGCGGTGTCGGGGCCGCCGGGTCACGCGGCGGACGAGCCGGTACACTTGTCACTGTAGGTGCCCATCACCGGCGCATCGGCGACCCGGAGACCGGGCGGCGGACCGCACAGCGGTCCTTCCCGACCCATCCGTTTTGACCGGCGCGGCTGTGGTAGGTACTCTTTCCCCTTGTGCCCGGGCCCGCCCGGGCAATGCGTGCGTGCGCTGGAACCGGTCAGCCGGTGATCGCGCGGTCGCACCACCAAGACCAGAAGATCCGGTACGACGCGTGAGCGGCCGGCACCGGAACCGTGACTCGGGCGACACGCCCGACCGCGGGTGCTGGGGAGCCGTCAGGCGGCCCTGGTTGAAATGTAGGAGAGCCGCCCATCCGGACGGCTGGAGCAGACGGCGCGGTCGCCTCGCAGCGGCCGAAGGGAGCGGAGAAACCCGGTGCCCACCATTCAGCAGTTGGTCCGAAAGGGCCGTCAGGCCAAGACGACCAAGACCAAGACCCCGGCGCTCAAGGGGTCTCCCCAGCGGCGCGGCGTGTGCACCCGTGTGTACACCACCACCCCGAAGAAGCCGAACTCGGCGCTGCGCAAGGTCGCTCGTGTCAAGCTCAGCAGCCAGATCGAGGTGACCGCCTACATCCCGGGCGTCGGCCACAACCTCCAGGAGCACTCGATCGTGCTCGTGCGCGGCGGTCGTGTGAAGGACCTCCCGGGCGTGCGGTACAAGATCGTGCGCGGTTCGCTGGACACCCAGGGTGTCCGCAACCGCAAGCAGGCTCGCAGCCGCTACGGCGCGAAGAAGGAGAAGAGCTGACATGCCGCGTAAGGGACCCGCTCCGCGGAAGCCGCTGGTCGCTGACCCGGTGTACAACTCGCCCCTGGTCACCCAGCTGGTGAACAAGATCCTGCTGCGCGGCAAGCGTCAGCTCGCCGAGCGCATCGTGTACGCCGCCCTGGAGGGCTGCCGCGAGAAGTCCGGCACCGACCCCGTCGTCACGCTCAAGCGCGCGATGGACAACGTCAAGCCGACCCTCGAGGTGCGCAGCCGCCGTGTCGGTGGCGCCACCTACCAGGTTCCGGTCGAGGTCCGGCCGTCCCGCGCGACCACGCTCGGTCTGCGCTGGCTGGTGACCTACTCCCGGGCGCGGCGCGAGAAGACCATGGTCGAGCGGCTGATGAACGAGCTGCTGGACGCGAGCAACGGCCTCGGCGCCGCCGTCAAGCGGCGTGAGGACACGCACAAGATGGCCGAGTCGAACAAGGCCTTCGCGCACTACCGCTGGTAACACCTGAGGTTCCGGCGCCCACCGGCGCCGGAACCGCCACCAGTTGTGTCGAGACGACGATAAGTAGGGATTGAAGTGGCCGCCGCAGACGCGCTCGCCAACGTACGCAACATCGGCATCATGGCCCACATCGATGCCGGTAAGACCACTACCACCGAGCGAATCCTGTTCTACACCGGCATCACGTACAAGATCGGTGAGGTCCACGAGGGCGCCGCCGTCATGGACTGGATGGAGCAGGAGCAGGAGCGCGGTATCACCATCACTTCCGCCGCCACCAAGTGCGAGTGGAAGGGCCACACGATCCAGATCATCGACACGCCCGGCCACGTCGACTTCACGGTCGAGGTCGAGCGGTCGCTGCGTGTTCTGGACGGTGCGGTCGCGGTCTACGACGGCGTGGCCGGCGTGGAGCCCCAGACGGAGAACGTCTGGCGGCAGGCGGACAAGTACAACGTCCCCCGGATGTGCTTCGTCAACAAGCTCGACCGGACCGGCGCCGACTTCTTCCGCTGCGTGCAGATGATGATCGACCGGCTCAACGCCACCCCGCTGGTCCTCCAGATCCCGATCGGCGCCGAGTCCGATTTCATCGGCGTGGTCGACCTGGTCGAGATGCGTGCGCTGACCTGGCGCGGCGAGACCCAGAAGGGTGAGGACTACGCGGTCGAGGAGATCCCGGCCGACCTCGCCGACTCGGCTGCCGAGTGGCGCGAGAAGCTGATGGAGACCCTCGCCGACGTCGACGACTCGGTGATGGAGAAGTACCTCGAGGGCGAGGAGATCTCGGTCGACGAGATCAAGGCCGCCATCCGCCGGTCCACCATCGCCGGCAAGGCCAACCCGGTCCTCACCGGTACCGCCTTCAAGAACAAGGGCATCCAGCCGATGCTGGACGCGGTCGTCGCGTACCTGCCCTCGCCGCTGGACATCCCGGCGATCGAGGGTACGGCCACCGACGGCGAGACCCCGCTGCAGCGGAAGCCCTCGGTCTCCGAGCCGTTCTCCGGGCTGGCCTTCAAGATCCAGACCGACAAGCACCTCGGCAAGCTGACGTACGTCCGGATCTACTCCGGCACGCTCGAGTCCGGTTCTCAGGTGATCAACTCCACCAAGGACCGCAAGGAGCGGATCGGCAAGATCTACCAGATGCACGCCAACAAGCGGGAGGAGCGCAGCTCCGCCCAGGCCGGCGACATCATCGCGGTGCAGGGTCTGAAGCAGACCACCACCGGTGACACCCTGTGCGACCCGGCGAACCCGGTCATCCTGGAGTCGATGACCTTCCCGGAGCCGGTCATCGAGGTGGCCATCGAGCCGAAGACCAAGGCCGACCAGGAGAAGCTCAGCACCGCCATCCAGCGGCTGGCCGAGGAGGACCCGACCTTCCGCGTCAAGCTGGACGACCAGACCGGTCAGACGGTCATCTCCGGCATGGGCGAGCTGCACCTGGACATCCTGGTCGACCGGATGCGCCGCGAGTTCAACGTCGAGGCGAACATCGGTAAGCCGCAGGTGGCGTACCGCGAGACCATCCGCCGCAAGGTGGAGAAGGTCGAGTACACCCACAAGAAGCAGACCGGTGGTTCCGGCCAGTACGCCCGCGTGATCATCAGCGTGGAGCCGCTGCCGCTCGGCAACGACGCCCCGACGTACGAGTTCGCCAACGCGGTGACCGGTGGCCGCATCCCCCGGGAGTTCATCCCCTCGGTGGACGCGGGCGCGCAGGACGCCATGCAGTACGGCATCCTCGCCGGCTTCCCCCTGGTGGGCGTCAAGCTCACCCTGGTGGACGGCCAGTACCACGAGGTCGACTCGTCGGAGATGGCGTTCAAGATCGCCGGCTCGATGGCGATGAAGGAGGCGGCCCGCAAGGCCGACCCCGCTCTCCTCGAGCCGATGATGGCCGTTGAGGTCACCACTCCTGAGGAGAACATGGGTGACGTCATCGGCGACCTCAACTCCCGGCGTGGCATCATCCAGGCGATGGAGGAGCGCAGCGGCGCTCGCGTCGTCCGGGCTCTGGTGCCGCTGTCGGAGATGTTCGGCTACGTCGGCGACCTGCGGTCGAAGACCCAGGGCCGGGCTAGCTACAGCATGCAGTTCGACTCCTACGCCGAGGTTCCGAACTCGGTGGCCAAGGAGATCATCGCCAAGGCGACGGGTGAGTGACGCTCACCCTCGGCTGACCCGATGACACGAGGGCGGTCGCGGGAGGGTTCTCCCGCCCGCGGCCACCTCGATCGGATTGCGTGAGACCGGGCCTGTAGGCTTCATCGCCGCAGAACCCACAAAAGCTCTCCGGCCTTCCGGCCGGAAAGGCTGTCGACAGAGTCCTAAGCGCCGAACGGCGCGCCGGGGCGAACGAACCAAGAAAGTCCACAGGAGGACACCAGTGGCGAAGGCGAAGTTCGAGCGGACTAAGCCGCACGTCAACATCGGCACCATTGGTCACATCGACCACGGTAAGACGACGCTGACGGCGGCCATCACCAAGGTCCTGCACGACCAGTACCCGGACCTGAACCCGTACACGCCGTTCGACGAGATCGACAAGGCGCCGGAGGAGAAGGCCCGCGGCATCACGATCTCCATCGCGCACGTCGAGTACCAGACCGAGGCGCGTCACTACGCGCACGTCGACTGCCCCGGTCACGCCGACTACATCAAGAACATGATCACCGGTGCCGCGCAGATGGACGGCGCGATCCTGGTGGTGGCGGCGACCGACGGCCCGATGCCGCAGACCCGCGAGCACGTGCTGCTGGCCCGTCAGGTCGGTGTGCCGTACATCGTCGTGGCGCTCAACAAGAGCGACATGGTCGACGACGAGGAGCTCCTGGAGCTCGTCGAGCTCGAGGTCCGTGAGCTGCTCTCCTCGCAGGAGTACCCGGGTGACGACCTGCCGGTCGTCCGGGTCTCGGCGCTGAAGGCCCTCGAGGGCGACCCGGAGTGGACCGGGAAGCTCCTGGACCTGATGAACGCCGTGGACACCGCGATCCCGCAGCCGGAGCGCGAGACCGAGAAGCCGTTCCTCATGCCCATCGAGGACGTCTTCACCATCACCGGTCGCGGCACCGTGGTCACCGGTCGCGCCGAGCGCGGCATTCTCAAGCCGAACGAGGAGGTGGAGATCGTCGGCATCCGTGAGAAGTCGATGAAGACCACCTGCACCGGCATCGAGATGTTCCGCAAGCTGCTCGACGAGGCCCGCGCGGGTGAGAACGTCGGTCTGCTGCTGCGCGGCATCAAGCGCGAGGACGTCGAGCGCGGCATGGTCGTCATCAAGCCGGGCACCACGACCCCGCACACGGAGTTCGAGGCGACGGTCTACATCCTCTCCAAGGAGGAGGGCGGCCGGCACACCCCGTTCTTCCAGAACTACCGCCCGCAGTTCTACTTCCGGACCACGGACGTCACCGGCGTCGTCACGCTGCCCGAGGGCACCGAGATGGTCATGCCGGGCGACAACACCTCGATGACGGTGAAGCTGATCCAGCCCATCGCCATGGAGGAGAACCTGAAGTTCGCGATCCGCGAGGGTGGTCGTACGGTCGGCGCTGGTCGCGTCACCAAGATCATCAAGTGAGCTGGGTAACCCCGATTAGCGTTGCCGCCGGTCGTGCGGCATACTAGTCAGGTTGCGTAACGACAGTCGGTCACCTGCGTCCGGTTGACGCTGGACCTCCGGGAGTCAGACTGTCTCGCGTAGGGTGGTTGGCCGCCATCGGCGGTCAACCACCCTCGCGCGGCGTCCAGGTCGCGGTCACCGCGATCGGCGCCATGACCCACCGCGTGGTCAGAGAATCGCTCCGGAGTCCCGGGGCGGAGCCTGGCCCATGGGCGCGACACGCCCGACCGCGGGGGTCGGCGGAAGTGGGCCTGTGCCAGCCGGTACAGGCGCCCGCAACACAGCGGCATCGAGAGAAGGAACAGAAGCCACCATGGCGGGACAGAAGATCCGCATCCGGCTCAAGGCCTATGACCACGAGGTCGTCGACTCCTCGGCTCGGAAGATCGTCGAGACGGTGACGCGTACCGGGGCGCAGGTCGCTGGCCCGGTGCCGCTGCCCACGGAGATCAACCGTTTCTGCGTCATCCGCTCGCCGCACAAGTACAAGGACTCGCGCGAGCACTTCGAAATGCGTACGCACAAGCGTCTGATCGACATCATCGACCCGACCCCGAAGACGGTCGACTCGCTCATGCGCCTCGACCTGCCGGCTGGCGTCGACATCGAGATCAAGCTGTAGGGACCGGACAAATGGACAGGCAAGTCAAGGGGATCCTGGGCGCCAAGCTCGGCATGACCCAGGTCTGGGACAACAACAAGGTTGTGCCCGTGACCGTGGTTCAGGCCGGCCCGTGCGTCGTGAGCCAGGTTCGTAGCGCCGACAAGGACGGCTACTCCGCGGTCCAGCTGGCGTACGGGGTCATCGACCCGCGCAAGGTCAAGAAGCCGATCGCCGGGCACTACGCCAAGGCGGACGTCGCGCCGCGCCGGCACATCGTCGAGCTGCGCACCTCCGACGCCGCGGACTACGCGCCGGGCCAGGAGGTCACGGTCGAGGAGTTCCCGGCCGGCGTCGTGATCGACGTGACCGGCAAGACCAAGGGCAAGGGCTACGCCGGCCCGATGAAGCGGCACGGCTTCCACGGTCTGCGTGCCAGCCACGGTGTCGAGCGCAAGCACCGCTCGCCCGGCTCGATCGGCGCCTGCGCGACCCCGGGTCGCGTCTTCAAGGGCACCCGGATGGCGGGCCGGATGGGTGGCGTGCGCTACACCGTCCAGAACCTGACCGTCCAGGCGGTCGACACCGAGAACAACCTCCTGCTCGTCCGCGGTGCCATCCCCGGCCCGAAGGGCGCGCTGGTCCTGGTCCGCACCGCGGCCAAGGCGAAGGTGAAGAAGGGCGGTGCGGCCAAGTGACCACCGTTGACGTCATCAACGTCGAAGGCGCCAAGAGCGGCTCCGTCGAGCTGCCGGCCGACATCTTCGACGCGCAGGCCAACATCGCCCTGATGCACCAGGTCGTGGTGGCCCAGCTTGCGGCGGCCCGCCAGGGTACGCACAAGACGAAGACCCGCGGCGAGGTCTCCGGTGGAGGCAGGAAGCCGTACAAGCAGAAGGGCACCGGTCGTGCCCGCCAGGGCTCGACCCGCGCGCCGCAGTTCGCCGGCGGTGGCGTGGTCCACGGCCCGGTGCCGCGCGACTACAGCCAGCGCACCCCGAAGAAGATGAAGGCCGCCGCCCTGCGTGGCGCCCTCTCCGACCGGGCCCGCGCCGGCCAGGTGCACGTCGTCGAGGCGTTCGTCTCCGGCGAGAAGCCGTCCACCAAGGCGGCCCTGGCCACGCTGACCAAGCTGACCCAGGCCCGTCGGGTCCTGGTCGTGCTGAGCAGCACCGACGAGCTGAACTGGGTGTCGCTGCGGAACCTGCGCAACGCGCGGGACAGCCGGGTGCACCTGATCGAGGCCGGCCAGCTCAACACCTACGACGTGCTGGTGGCCGACGACGTGGTCTTCACCAAGGAGGCCCTGGACGAGTTCCTGGGCGTTCCCGCCGAGACCACCGAGGAGGATGGCAAGTGAGCACGATCGCCGATCCGCGTGACGTCATCGTCGCGCCGGTCGTCTCGGAGAAGAGCTACAGCGAGCTGAACCGCAACTGGTACACCTTCCTGGTGCACCCGGACGCCAACAAGACCGAGATCAAGATCGCTATCCAGCAGATCTTCAACGTCCGCGTCCTGACGGTCAACACGCTCAACCGCGAGGGCAAGCGCAAGCGGACCCGTACCGGGTTCGGCAAGCGCAAGGACACCAAGCGCGCGATGGTGAAGCTGGCTGACGGTGACCGTATCGAGGCCTTCGGCGGCCCGGTCAGCTGAGGGGTGTAGACAATGGCTATCCGTAAGTACAAGCCGACGACGCCGGGCCGGCGTGGCTCGAGCGTTGCCGACTTCGCCGAGATCACCCGGTCGACGCCCGAGAAGTCGCTGCTGGCTCCGCTGCCGAAGAAGGGCGGACGCAACGCCCACGGCCGGATCACCACGCGGCACCACGGTGGCGGCCACAAGCGCCAGTACCGTCTGATCGACTTCAAGCGGGTCGACAAGGACGGCGTACCGGCGAAGGTCGCCCACATCGAGTACGACCCGAACCGCACCGCGCGCATCGCGCTGCTGCACTACGCCGACGGCGAGAAGCGTTACATCATCGCGCCGAAGGACCTGAAGCAGGGCGACCGTGTCGAGTCCGGTCCGGGCGCCGACATCAAGCCGGGCAACAACCTGCCGCTGCGCAACATCCCGGTCGGTACCACCATCCACAACGTGGAGCTGCGTCCGGGCGGCGGCGCCAAGCTGGCCCGCTCGGCCGGCGTCGGCATCCAGCTGCTCGGCCGTGAGGGCGCGTACGCGACCCTGCGTATGCCGTCCGGTGAGATCCGGCGTGTGGACGTGCGCTGCCGCGCCAGCATCGGCGAGATCGGCAACGCCGACCAGTCGAACATCAACTGGGGTAAGGCCGGCCGTATGCGGTGGAAGGGCAAGCGCCCGACCGTCCGTGGTGTCGCGATGAACCCGGTCGACCACCCGCACGGTGGTGGTGAGGGTAAGACCTCCGGTGGTCGCCACCCGGTCAACCCGCAGGGTAAGCCCGAGGGCCGCACCCGTCGTAAGGGCCAGCCGAGCGACCGGCTGATCGTCCGCCGCCGCTACGCCACGCGTAAGCGCGGCTGAGGGAGATAAGACATGCCTCGCAGCCTGAAGAAGGGCCCGTTCGTCGACGACCACCTGCTCAAGAAGGTGGAGACGCAGAACGACAAGGGCTCGAAGAACGTGATCAAGACCTGGTCGCGGCGCTCGACGATCATCCCGGAGATGCTGGGTCACACGATCGCCGTGCACGACGGACGCAAGCACGTCCCGGTCTTCGTGACCGAGGCCATGGTCGGGCACAAGCTCGGCGAGTTCGCGCTGACCCGCACGTTCAAGGGTCACGAGAAGGACGACCGGAAGAGCCGCCGGCGCTGACGCCGCGGGCATACGGATAGAGGAACAAGGGGTTACAGCGATGCCAGGAAAGGGCGACGCTCCGGTGCTTCCGGGCGCGCGGGCGGTTGCGCGGCACGTGCGCATCTCGCCGATGAAGGCGCGCCGGGTGGTCAACCTCGTCCGCGGCCTGCCCGCGAAGGAGGCGCTCACGGTGCTGCAGTTCGCGCCGCAGGCTGCGAGCGAGCAGGTGTACAAGGTGCTCGCGAGCGCGATCGCCAACGCGGAGAACAACGAGCGGCTGGACCCCGACGCGCTGCTCGTCAGCGAGGCGTTCGTCGACGAGGGCCCGACCATGAAGCGGTTCCGGCCGCGTGCGCAGGGCCGGGCGTACCGGATCCGGAAGCGCACCTGCCACATCACCGTGGCGGTCGAGGCGGTTGCGGCGGCCACGCCGAAGAAGTCGGCGAAGAAGGCCGCTCCGGCCAAGCCGGCCGCTGAGGAGCAGAGCACGACGGAGGGTGCCGAGTAATGGGTCAGAAGGTTCACCCGACCGGGTTCCGGCTCGGCATCTCGACCGACTGGAAGTCCCGCTGGTTCGCGGACAAGCTCTACAAGGACTACATCGGCGAGGATGTCAAAATCCGCCGGATGATGTCCAAGGGCCTCGAGCGCGCCGGCATCTCCAAGGTCGACATCGAGCGCACCCGTGACCGGGTCCGCGTCGACATCCACACCGCCCGGCCGGGCATCGTCATCGGCCGTAAGGGTGCGGAGGCCGACCGGATCCGCGGCGAGCTGGAGAAGCTCACCGGCAAGCAGGTCCAGCTGAACATCATCGAGGTGAAGAACCCCGAGTCGGACGCGCAGCTGGTCGCCCAGGGCGTCGCCGAGCAGCTCTCCAGCCGGGTCAGCTTCCGTCGGGCCATGCGCAAGGCGATGCAGTCCGCGATGAAGAACCCCGCCTGCAAGGGCATCCGGGTTCAGGTCTCGGGTCGTCTGGGCGGCGCCGAGATGAGCCGGACCGAGTTCTACCGCGAGGGCCGGGTTCCGCTGCACACGCTGCGGGCCAACATCGAGTACGGCTTCTTCGAGGCCCGTACCACCTTCGGCCGGATCGGCGTGAAGGTCTGGATCTACAAGGGCGACGCCGTCCCGGGCCGCGAGGCCCCGGCCGAGGCCGCCCCGTCGCGCGGCCCGCGCCGCGACCGTGGCGACCGGCCGGACCGGCCGCGCCGTGGCCGCTCGGGCTCGTCCGGTACGACCGCCGGTGGCACCGAGGCCGGCCGGGCTGCCGCGACCACCATCGCGCAGCAGGCGGAGACGCCGGCCGGTGAGCCGGTCGACAGCAGCGCTGTCGCCGCAGCCGCGACCCAGCCGGCAGAAACGCAGCAGGAGGGCTGACAGATGCTGATGCCGCGCAAGCCCCCGAAGGGCTTCCGCAAGCCGCACCACCCGGACCGCAGTGGCGCGTCCAAGGGTGGTAACCGGGTGGTGTTCGGCGAGTTCGGGATCCAGGCTCTCGAGCCGGCGTACGTGACCAACCGCCAGATCGAGTCGGCGCGTATCGCGATGACCCGCCACATCAAGCGTGGCGGCAAGGTCTGGATCACGATCTTCCCGGACCAGGCCCTCACCAAGAAGCCGGCCGAGACCCGGATGGGTTCCGGTAAGGGTTCGCCCGAGTGGTGGGTCGCCAACGTGAAGCCGGGGCGGGTTCTCTTCGAGATGTCCTTCCCCAACGAGCAGATCGCGCGAGAGGCGATGCGTCGCGCGATCCACAAGCTCCCGATGAAGTGCCGCATTGTTACGCGCGAAGTGGGTGAATCCTGATGGCAGCGGGCGTCAAGCCCTCCGAGCTGCGTGAGCTCTCCGAGGAGGAGCTGGTCACGAAGTTGCGCGAGGCGAAGGCGGAGCTGTTCAACCTCCGCGTGCAGGCCGCAACCGGGCAGCTGGACAACAACCGGCGGCTGCAGGTCATCCGTCGGGAGATCGCCCGGATCTACACGATCATGCGTGAGCGTGAGCTGGGTCTCTCGGCCGCGCCGACTGAGGTGACTGCATCATGAGTGAGAACACCACCGCCCCCGCGCGGTCCCGCCGCAAGGTCCGCGAGGGCCTCGTGGTCAGCGACAAGATGGACAAGACCGTCGTGGTCGAGGTCGAGGACCGCGTCAAGCACGCGCTGTACGGCAAGATCATGCGCCGTACGAGCAAGCTGAAGGTGCACGACGAGCAGAACTCGGCCGGCATCGGCGACCGGGTCCTGATCATGGAGACCCGGCCGCTGTCCGCCACCAAGCGCTGGCGGCTCGTGGAGATCCTCGAGAAGGCCAAGTAGCGAAGGCTCGAGCTCGGCCGGGTCTCGGTCGGGCGCAGGTTCCGCCAGGCTCCGGCCGCCCCGAGCGGCCGGAGAACCGGCAGACATAGGAGATAGACGTGATTCAGCAGGAGTCGCGACTGCGCGTCGCCGACAACACGGGTGCCCGGGAGATCCTGTGCATCCGGGTGCTCGGCGGCTCCGGTCGGCGCTACGCGAGCATCGGCGACGTCATCGTGGCGACCGTCAAGGACGCGATCCCCGGTGCCGGTGTGAAGAAGGGCGACGTCGTCAAGGCCGTCGTCGTTCGGACCGCCAAGGAGAAGCGGCGGCCGGACGGGTCGTACATCCGCTTCGACGAGAACGCCGCCGTCATCATCAAGGACGGTGGGGACCCGCGCGGTACCCGCATCTTCGGCCCGGTGGGCCGGGAGCTGCGGGACAAGCGGTTCATGAAGATCATCTCTCTCGCGCCGGAGGTGTTGTGACCGTGAAGGTCAAGAAGGGCGACACGGTCGTCGTCATCGCCGGCAAGGACAAGGGTGCCAAGGGCAAGGTCATCGCGGCCTACCCGCGGCAGGACAAGGTCCTGGTCGAGGGCGTGAACCGGGTCAAGAAGCACACCCGCATCAGCACCACCCAGCGTGGCGCCAAGACCGGTGGCATCGTCACCCAGGAGGCCCCGATCCACGTCTCGAACGTGATGGTCCTGGACTCCGACGGCAAGCCGACCCGCGTCGGCTACCGGATCGACGACAACGGCCAGAAGGTCCGCATCGCGCGTAGCACCGGTAAGGACCTCTGATGACCACGGCTACCGAAACCAAGACCCTGCCGCGCCTCAAGGAGCGGTACCGCAACGAGATCGTGGGCGAGCTGCAGAAGCAGTTCGAGTTCGCCAACCCGATGCAGGTTCCGCGGCTGGTCAAGATCGTCGTCAACATGGGTGTCGGCGAGGCTGCTCGCGACGCCAAGCTGATCGACGGGGCCGTCCGCGACCTGGCCACCATCACCGGCCAGAAGCCGCAGGTCCGGCGGGCCACCAAGTCCATCGCGCAGTTCAAGCTCCGCGAGGGCATGCCGATCGGCGCGAAGGTCACCCTGCGCGGCGACCGGATGTGGGAGTTCCTGGACCGGCTGCTCTCCATCGCGCTGCCGCGTATCCGTGACTTCCGCGGCCTGGACGGGCGCAAGCTCGACGGGCACGGCAACTACACGTTCGGCCTGACCGAGCAGTCGGTGTTCCACGAGATCGACCAGGACAAGATCGATCGCCAGCGGGGCATGGACATCACGGTGGTCACGACCGCCACGACCGACGACGAGGGCCGGGCGCTGCTCAAGCTCCTGGGCTTCCCGTTCAAGGAGAACTGAGATGGCCAAGAAGGCGCTGATCCTCAAGGCGGCCGCGAAGCCGAAGTTCTCGGTTCGCGCGTACACCCGCTGCCAGCGGTGCGGGCGTCCGAAGGCGGTCTACCGCAAGTTCGGTCTCTGCCGGGTGTGCATCCGGGAGATGGCCCACCGCGGTGAGCTGCCCGGCGTGTCCAAGGCTTCCTGGTAATAGCCCGGCGCGCTCCGGCGCGTCAGCTGAACTGTCTCTTCGCCGTAGGCCCCGGGCCTGGCCCGGGGAACCCCGGCGAGAAAGGTTGACGAGTTTTCATGACGATGACCGACCCGATCGCAGACATGCTCACGCGTCTGCGTAACGCCAACCAGGCGTACCACGACCGGGTGACGATGCCCTACTCGAAGATCAAGGCGAACATCGCCGAGGTCCTCAAGGCCGAGGGTTACATCGCCACCTGGTCGGTCGAGGAGCCCGAGGAGGGCGCCGTCGGCAAGCGACTGGTCGTCGAGCTGAAGTACGGCCAGAACCGCGAGCGGAGCCTGGCCGGCATCAAGCGCGTGTCCAAGCCCGGTCTCCGGGTGTACGCCAAGTCGGACGGGCTCCCGCGGGTGCTCGGCGGGCTGGGCGTGGCGATCATTTCGACGTCCCAGGGGCTGCTCACCGACCGGCAGGCCCGCAAGCGGAGCGTTGGCGGGGAAGTCCTCGCCTTCGTCTGGTAACGGGAGACAGGTAGAAATGTCGCGTATTGGACGTAAGTCGATCCCGGTGCCTGCCGGCGTCGACATCACGATCGACGGCCGGACCGTCAAGGTCAAGGGCCCCAAGGGCGAGCTGAGCCACGTGCTGGCCGAGCCGATCACGGCGGAGCGGGGCGAGGACGGCGAGCTGCACGTCAACCGGCCCAACGACGAGCGCAAGGCCAAGGAGCTGCACGGCCTGAGCCGTACGCTGGTGGCCAACATGATCGTCGGTGTCACCGAGGGCTACCGCAAGAGCCTGGAGATCGCCGGTACCGGTTACCGCGTGACCGCCAAGGGCAAGGACCTGGAGTTCGCGCTCGGGTTCTCGCACCCGGTCCTGGTTCCGGCGCCGGAGGGCATCACCTTCACGGTCGAGAAGCCGACGCTGTTCCACGTGGCCGGCATCGACAAGCAGCAGGTCGGCGAGGTCGCCGCCAACATCCGGAAGATCCGTCCGCCGGAGCCCTACAAGGGCAAGGGCGTGAAGTACCAGGGCGAGGTCATCCGCCGCAAGGCTGGAAAGGCAGGTAAGAAGTGAGCGCCACGCTGCTCAAGCGCCGCCGCGGCGTCGCCGCCAAGCGTGCCGTCGGGCGTGCGCGTCGGCACTTCCGGGTCCGCAAGAACGTCAGCGGCACCGCCGAGCGTCCCCGCCTGGTCGTCACCCGCTCCCTGCGCCACGTGGTGGCCCAGGTCGTGGACGACACCAAGGGTCACACCCTGGCGTCGGCCTCGACCATGGACGCCTCGCTGCGCGGCGCCGAGGGCGACAAGAGCGCCCTGGCCGGCAAGGTCGGCGCCCTGCTCGCCGAGCGCGCCAAGGCCGCCGGCGTCTCGAAGGTCGTCTTCGACCGCGGTGGCAACCGGTACGCGGGGCGTGTCGCCGCGCTTGCCGACGCCGCCCGCGAAGCCGGGCTCGAGTTCTAGAAACCCCGTCACGAGAGAGAAGGAAGGCTGCTGATGCCAGGTCAACAGCGCCGTGGCGGCGGGTCCGGTGGCAACGAGGGTGGTCGCCGCGACAACCGCCGTGAGGGCGGCCGCGGAAACGCGCCCGTCGAGAAGACCCCGCACCTCGAGCGGGTCGTCGCGATCAACCGCGTCGCCAAGGTCGTGAAGGGTGGTCGTCGCTTCAGCTTCACCGCCCTGGTGATCGTGGGCGACGGCGACGGCACCGTCGGTGTGGGCTACGGAAAGGCCAAGGAGGTGCCCGCGGCGATCGCCAAGGGTGTCGAGGAGGCCAAGAAGCACTTCTTCAAGGTGCCGCGGATCGGTCAGTCGATCCCGCACCCGGTCACGGGCGAGGACGCCGCCGGTGTGGTGCTGCTCAAGCCGGCCTCCGCCGGTACGGGCGTCATCGCCGGTGGCCCGGTGCGTGCCGTGCTGGAGTGCGCGGGCATCCACGACGTGCTCTCCAAGAGCCTCGGCTCGTCCAACCCGATCAACATCGTGCACGCCACGGTGGCGGCCCTGAAGGGGCTCGAGTCCCCGGAGCAGGTCGCGGCCCGTCGTGGTCTGCCGGTCGAGGACGTCGCGCCGGCCGCCATGCTGGCGTCGCGGGCGGGGGTGGCGTCCTGATGGCACGCCTGAAGGTCACCCAGGTCCGGTCCGAGATCGGGACCAAGAAGAACCAGCGTGACTCGCTGCGTTCCCTCGGTCTCAAGCGGATCAACGACGTGGTGGTCAAGGAGGACCGGCCGGAGATCCGCGGCATGATCTTCACGGTCAACCACCTCGTGAAGGTCGAGGAGGTCGAGTAATGACGATCAAGGTGCACCACCTGCGTCCGGCTCCCGGCGCCAAGACCGACAAGACCCGTGTGGGTCGCGGTGAGGGCTCGAAGGGCAAGACGGCCGGTCGCGGTACCAAGGGTTCCAAGGCCCGCAAGAACATCTCGGCGGCGTTCGAGGGTGGGCAGATGCCCATCCACATGCGCCTGCCGAAGATGAAGGGCTTCAAGAACAAGTTCAAGGTCGTGTTCCAGGTGGTCAACCTGGACCGGCTGGCCGAGCTGTTCCCGAACGGCGGCCAGGTCGGCCCGGTCGAGCTGGTCGAGGCCGGCGCGGTCCGCAAGGGTCACCCGGTCAAGGTGCTCGGCACCGGCGACCTCGGCGGCGTGTCCCTCCAGGTGTCGGCGCACGCGTTCAGCGCGTCGGCCAAGGAGAAGATCACCGCCGCCGGTGGCTCGGTCACCGAGCTGTAAGACGATGTTCATGGCGCCCGCTCAGTTGTTCGCGACTGGGCGGGCGCCATGGTCTACCGGCCACGTGTGCGCCGGGTAACATCGGATTCGGTTTATGTAGCCGGGCGCATCTGCCCGGACCGGGACCGGGCTGTTAGAGTCCGTTCCCAGCCATGGATTCCGGACACTCCGTCCGGCACCACACCCCGCCCCGCCAGGGACTCGTCACCGGCGGCCCGCGTCGCGCAGGAGGAAGAAGTTGCTGTCCGCCTTTCTCAGTGCGTTCCGTACGCCTGACCTGCGCAAGAAGCTGCTGTTCACAGTAGGCATCATCGCGGTCTACCGGCTGGGCGCCACGCTGCCCAGCCCGGGCGTCTCGTACGGCAACGTGCAGAAGTGCCTCGACACGATCCAGGGTGGCAGCACGGGTGTGCTGAACCTGCTGGATCTCTTCTCCGGTGGCGCGCTGCTCCAGCTCTCGGTCTTCGCGCTGGGCATCATGCCCTACATCACCGCGTCGATCATCCTTCAGCTGCTGACGGTGGTGATCCCGCGCCTGGAGCAGCTCCGCAAGGAGGGCCAGGCCGGGCAGGCCAAGATCACGCAGTACACCCGCTACCTGACGCTGGGCCTGGGTGTCCTCCAGGCCTCGGCGTTCGTGGCGCTGGCCCGCTCCGGGCAGCTGTTCAACAACCAGTGCGACCAGTTCCCGATCGTGCCCGAGGGCACCGGCATCCCGAACTGGCTGACCCTGAGCATCCTGGTCATGACCATGACCGCCGGCACCGGCGTGGTGATGTGGCTCGGTGAGCTGATCACCGACCGGGGCGTCGGCAACGGCATGTCCGTGCTGATCTTCACCTCGATCGCGGCCCGCCTCCCCAGCGAGGGCTGGAAGATCAAGACCACCAAGGGCTGGGGGATGTTCCTCCTCGTCATCGCCCTGGTGCTGGTGGTCATCACCGCTGTCACGTTCATCGAGCAGGCGCAGCGCCGCATCCCGGTGCAGTACGCCAAGCGCATGATCGGCCGGCGGATGTACGGCGGCACGTCGACCTACATCCCGCTGAAGGTGAACCAGGCGGGCGTCATCCCGGTCATCTTCGCCTCGTCGCTGCTCTACCTGCCGCAGCTCGCGCTCCAGTTCTTCGATCAGAACGACCCGGGCAAGGTCCAGGCGTGGATCCAGAACCACATCGTGAAGGCGAGCGCGCCGGAGCACATCGCGATCTACTTCCTGCTGATCATCTTCTTCACGTACTTCTACGTGTCGATCACGTTCAACCCGACCGAGGTCGCGGACAACATGAAGAAGTACGGCGGCTTCGTGCCGGGCATCCGCCCCGGCAAGCCGACCGCCGAGTACCTCGACTTCATCCTCAGCCGGATCACCCTGCCGGGCGCGCTCTACCTGGGCATCGTCGCGATCCTGCCGAACTTCTTCTTCATCTGGCTCGACAACCAGCAGTTCCAGAACTTCCCGTTCGGCGGCACCGCTGTGCTCATCATGGTCGGCGTCGGTCTGGAGACCGTGAAGCAGATCGAGAGCCAACTCATGCAGCGGAACTACGAAGGGTTCCTGCGGTAGATGAGACTCGTTCTGGTTGGCCCGCCGGGCGCGGGCAAGGGCACACAGGCGGAGTTCGTCGCCGCGCACCTCTCGGTGCCGAAGATCTCGACCGGTGACATCTTCCGGGCGAACGTCTCCCAGGGCACGCCGCTGGGCGTCGAGGCCAAGCGGTACATGGACGCCGGCAAGCTGGTTCCGGACGAGGTCACCATCAACATGGTGCGGGACCGGCTCGCCGAGCCGGACGCGAGCGAGGGCTTCCTGCTCGACGGCTTCCCGCGGACCACTCCGCAGGCCGCCGCGCTGGACAAGCTCCTCGCCGACCTCGGCACCGCGCTGGACCTGGTGCTGGAGCTGGTCGTCGACGACGACGAGGTGATCCGGCGGCTGTCCGGCCGGCGCACCTGCCGCGGCTGCGGCAAGATCTGGCACGTCGAGTTCGACTCGCCGAGCCGGGAGGGCGTCTGCGACCGCTGCGGCGCCGAGCTGTTCCAGCGCGACGACGACAAGCCGGAGACCATCGCCGCCCGGCTGCGGGAGTACGCCGAGAAGACCGCGCCGCTCGTGGACTACTACGGCGCCCAGGGCAAGCTGGTCGGCATCGACGCGACCGGCCCGGTGGAGGACGTCACCGTCCGCGCCATCGACGCGCTGCGCTCGTACGGCGGCTGAGGTCCCACCCGCCACCCGGCGGATAGAGTGCGAACAGCGGGGTACGTGCGACGTGCCCCGCTGCTCCGCGTACGCGTGACGAAAGGTAACCACCACCATGCGCCGTCCCCAGCTGGACATCCAGCTGAAGACCCCCGAGCAGATCGAGCTGATGCGGGCCGCCGGTCTGGTCGTCGCCCGTGCCCTGCGCCGGATGCGGGAGGCGGTGGCGCCGGGCGTGTCGACGGCCGACCTGGACGCGATCGCCGAGTCGACCATCCGCGAGGCGGGCGCCGTGCCGTCGTTCAAGGGCTACCACGGCTTCCCGGCGTCGATCTGCTCCTCGGTCAACCGGCAGGTGGTGCACGCCATCCCGTCGGCCGAGCAGGTGCTGCGCGAGGGCGACCTGATCTCGATCGACTGCGGCGCGGTGCTGGACGGCTGGCACGGCGACGCGGCGGTCACGGTGCCGGTCGGCGAGGTCGACCCGGCGCTGCTGAGGATGACGGCGGTGGCCGAGGACGCCATGTGGGCCGGGATCGCCGCCGCGGCGCGCGGTGCGGCCTCCGGCAAGGGCCGGCTCACCGACATCTCCCACGCGGTCGAGACGGCGGTCCGCAAGGGCGGCCGGTACGGCATCGTCGACGGCTACGGCGGCCACGGCATCGGCACCGAGATGCACCAGGACCCGCACGTGCTCAACCACGGGCGTCCCGGTAAGGGGCCGCGCCTGGTGCCGGGCCTGGCGCTCGCGATCGAGCCGATGATCACGATGGGCTCGCCGCGTACCGTCGAGCTGTCCGACGGCTGGACCGTGGTGACCCGGGACGGGTCGATGGCGGTGCACGTCGAGCACTCGATGGCGCTGCTGGACGACGGCGTGTGGGTGCTGACCGCCGAGGACGGCGGACGGGCCCGCCTGGGTGACCTGGTGACCAAGCGGCAGACGTCGGTGGACTCCCCGGCCTGATCGGGGCCCCGGCCGCCCCGGATGACCGGCCACGTCGTGCCGGGCTGGCGATCGGGTGACATGCTTGCTCCCATGGAGGAGCGCAACCGCATGCGGGCGGCCGACGCGGACCGTGAGGCCACCGCGGAGCGACTCCGGGCGGCGTTGAACGAGGGCCGGCTCGACCTGCACGAGTACGACGACCGGCTGCGCCGGGCGTACGGGTCGAAGACCTACGGCGAGCTGGACGAGCTGCTGACCGACCTGCCCGGCGCCGGCCCGGCCGGGCGCCCCCTGCCGGCGCCTCGTGCGGCCGGGGAGGGCGGGGTCGCGGTCCCGGGCACGGAGGCCGTGAGCGGGGCGCGCAGCGCCTGGCTGCTGGGGGTCTGGGGGCCGTGGCTCAAGGTGGCCCTGATCCTCACCGCGATCTGGTTCGTCTCCCAGCTGGCTGAGGGCGAGTTCGAGTTCGACGACTACTGGCCGCTCTGGGTGCTCGGCCCGTGGGGCGCCGTGTTGCTCTACCAGACCGCGCAGGGGCTGGCCACCGGAGCGCCGGAGAAGGACGCCGAACGCCGGCGGCGCAAGCAGGTCGAGCGGGAAGCCCGCCGGCGGGCGAAGCGCGAGCTTCCGGAGACGTGACCTGCGTCATATCCGAGCCGTCCGGGTGACTGTCGCGCCGGTCGGTTTGGCGAGCACGTACGGGTCGGCGTACACTTTCTGATCGGCGCACAGCGTCCACTCCGCCATGCCCACCCTGCGCTTCGGTGGGAGTCGGAGCCGCGGCTGGCGCGGGTTTCCTGATCTTGGTCAGTTCACCCGTGTAAGACGTTGTGGGCCGTCCGGAGTAACCGACGTCAGGACAGCGGAGGACATGCCGAAAAAAGACGGAGCCATCGAGATCGAGGGTCGGGTCATCGAGCCCCTGCCGAACGCCATGTTCCGGGTGGAGCTCGCGAACGGTCACAAGGTGCTGGCTCACATCAGCGGCAAGATGCGGCAGCACTACATCCGCATCCTGCCGGAGGACCGGGTCGTCGTCGAACTCTCGCCGTACGACCTGACCCGCGGGCGCATCGTCTACCGCTACAAGTAAGCCTGACGGCGGCCGGGACGTTTCCGTGTCCGTCTTCGACGTCCGGGTCGCGCTGTGTCGCGGGTCCGGGCCAGATGGGAAGTAAGGCAACCGTGAAGGTCAAGCCGAGCGTCAAGAGGATCTGCAACAAGTGCCGGGTGATCCGCCGGCACGGCCGGGTCATGGTCATCTGCACCGACCCGCGCCACAAGCAGCGCCAGGGCTGACGCCCCACACATCACCAGCTCGTCCCAGCCGCGGTCGGGTGCGCAGCGCGTACCCCCTCGTGGTTGACCCCCGGTCGGAGGCCGGGGCCCGCTCGGGCAGCGACCGATCCCGGTCGCCGGCGTGCTTGACGCCGGAAGGACAGGGACGGCCGGTGGCGGGGTGGGACGGGTCCACACCTCCGCCACAACATCACGAGGAGTACGCCCGCACATGGCACGTCTAGTCGGCGTGGATCTCCCCCGCGAGAAGCGGATGGAGATCGCGCTCACCTACATCTTCGGGGTCGGTCGCACCCGCGCCCTGGAGACGCTCGCCGCGACCGGCATCTCGCCGGACAAGCGCGTTCGGGACCTCACGGACGAGGAGCTCGTCGAGCTCCGGAACCACATCGAGGGCAACTACAAGGTTGAAGGCGACCTGCGCCGCGAGGTCGCCGCTGACATCCGCCGCAAGGTCGAGATCGGCTGCTACGCCGGTATCCGGCACCGCCGCGGTCTGCCCGTGCGTGGCCAGCGCACCAAGACCAACGCGCGGACCCGGAAGGGCCCGAAGCGGACCGTGGCCGGCAAGAAGAAGCCCGGCAAGAAGTAACTAGGAGCGCACAGACTTATGCCACCGAAGGCTCGTGCCGGAGCCGCCGTCAAGAAGGTCCGGCGCAAGGAACGCAAGAACGTCGCCCACGGGCAGGCGCACATCAAGAGCACCTTCAACAACACCATCGTGTCCATCACGGACCCGACCGGTGCGGTCATCTCCTGGGCCTCCTCCGGCCAGGTGGGCTTCAAGGGCTCCCGCAAGTCGACTCCGTTCGCCGCGCAGCTCGCCGCCGAGGCCGCCGCGCGCCGCGCGATGGAGCACGGCATGCGCAAGGTCGACGTGTTCGTCAAGGGCCCCGGCTCCGGCCGGGAGACCGCCATCCGTTCGCTGCAGGCAGTCGGCCTCGAGGTCGGGCAGATCTCCGACGTCACGCCGCAGCCGCACAACGGGTGCCGTCCGCCGAAGCGTCGCCGGGTCTGAGAGGTTAGAGAGAGATGGCTCGTTACACCGGTGCTGACTGCCGCCGTTGCCGGCGGGAGAAGATGAAGCTGTTCCTCAAGGGCAGCAAGTGCGATGGTCCGAAGTGCCCGTTCGAGTCCCGGCCGTTCCCGCCCGGGCAGCACGGCCGCGGCCGCACGAAGGAGACGGAGTACCTGCTCCAGCTCCGTGAGAAGCAGAAGGCCCGTCGTGTCTACGGCGTGCTGGAGAAGCAGTTCCGCGGCTACTACGAAGAGGCCGTGAGCAAGGAGGCCAAGACCGGCGAGGTCCTGCTGCAGATCCTCGAGTCGCGGCTGGACAACGTGGTCTACCGGGCTGGCTACGCCAAGTCCCGGGACATGGCCCGTCAGCTGGTCAAGCACGGCCACTTCACGGTGAACGGCAAGAAGGTCGACATCCCGTCGTACCGCGTCAAGGAGCACGACATCATCGAGGTGCGTGCCAAGAGCAAGGAGCTCACCCCGTTCCTCGTGGCGCAGGGTGAGGCCGGCTCGCGGACCGTTCCGGCATGGCTGGAGGCGATCCCGAGCCAGATGAAGATCCTCGTGCACTCGCTCCCGGCCCGCCAGGTGATCGACACCCAGGTCCAGGAGCAGCTGATCGTCGAGCTCTACTCCAAGTAAGGGCTCGTTGCGGTGGCCCGTCCTCCGGGGCGGGCCACCGGAACAGTTGTGTCGTGGGCGTCAAATAGCGGGCGCCCCGGAAGAGAAGAGAAAAGATGCTCATCAGCCAGCGACCGTCTCTCTCCGAAGAGTCGATCAACGAGACCCGCTCCCGGTTCACCATCGAGCCGCTGGAGCCCGGCTTCGGCTACACGCTGGGCAACTCGCTGCGGCGTACGCTGCTGTCCTCGATCCCGGGTGCGGCGGTCACCTCGATCAAGATCGACGGTGTGCTGCACGAGTTCACCACGATCCCCGGCGTCAAGGAGGACGTGGTCGAGCTCGTCATGAACATCAAGGAGCTGTGCGTCAGCTCCGAGCACGACGAGCCGGTCAGCATGTACCTGCGCAAGCAGGGCCCGGGCGACGTGACCGCCGGTGACATCCAGCCCCCGGCCGGTGTCTCGGTGCACAACCCGGACCTGAAGCTCGCCACCCTCAACGGCAAGGGCCGGCTCGACATGGAGCTGACCGTCGAGCGGGGTCGCGGCTACGTCACCGCGGCGCAGAACAAGCAGGCGGGCGCCGAGATCGGCCGGATCCCGGTCGACTCGATCTACTCGCCGGTGCTCAAGGTGACGTACCGGGTCGAGGCGACCCGTGTCGAGCAGCGGACCGACTTCGACCGGCTCATCATCGACGTCGAGACCAAGCCGTCGATGGGCCCGCGTACCGCGCTGGCCTCGGCCGGTTCGACGCTGGTGGAGCTGTTCGGGCTGGCCCGGGAGCTGGACGAGACCGCCGAGGGCATCGACATCGGGCCGTCCCCGCAGGACGCCCAGCTGGCGGCGGACCTGGCCCTGCCGATCGAGGAGCTGGACCTCACCGTCCGCTCCTACAACTGCCTCAAGCGCGAGGGCATCAACTCCGTTGGTGAGCTCATCGGGCGTACCGAGGCCGACCTCCTCGACATCCGCAACTTCGGTCAGAAGTCGATCGACGAGGTCAAGATGAAGCTCGCCGGGATGGGCCTGGGGCTGAAGGACTCGGCTCCGAACTTCGACCCGGCGCACGTCGTGGACGCCTTCGGCGAGGCGGACTACGACACCGACGACTACCGCGAGACCGAGCAGCTCTAGTCCGCGCTGCCGCCACACCTGAGGAGCACCAAGCATGCCCACGCCCACCAAGGGCCCCCGCCTCGGCGGCAGCCCCGCGCACGAGCGGCTGATGCTGGCCAACCTGGCCACCGCGCTGTTCCAGCACGGCAAGATCCAGACCACCGAGACGAAGGCCCGGCGGCTGCGTCCGCTGGCCGAGCAGCTCATCACCAAGGCCAAGCGCGGCGACCTCGCCTCGCGCCGCCGCGTGCTGGGCGTCGTCAAGGACAAGGACGTGGTCTACGCCCTGTTCGACCAGATCGCGCCCCGGTACGCCAACCGCAACGGTGGCTACACCCGGATCGTGAAGACCGGTCCGCGCAAGGGTGACGCCGCTCCGATGGCGATCATCGAGCTGGTGGAGGAGCTTCAGGTCGCCGAGCCGAAGGCGAACAAGAAGACCGCCGCCCGCAAGGCCGCCCAGCAGGACAAGGTCGAGGCCCTGGCCCCGGCCGAGGAGACCCCGCGCTCCAGCGCCGGTGACCAGGACGCCGAGGCGCCGGTCTCCGCGTCGGGTGACACCGCCGCCGCCCGTGAGGACAGCGACGAGGCCACCGAGAACGACAAGGCCTGACATCAGGCTCGACCGGGCCCGGCATCCCCTCGGGGGTGCCGGGCCCGTCGCCGTCGACAGGAGGTACGAGGTGGACGAGCGGACCCGGCTGCGGCTGGACGTCTCGTACGACGGCACCGACTTCTCCGGCTGGGCGCCCCAGCCGGCCCGGCGCACAGTGGCCGGCGTGCTCATGCAGACGCTGGACCTGGTGCTCGGCGCGGGCACGGCGACCGGCCTGACAGTCGCCGGGCGTACCGACGCCGGGGTGCACGCCACCGGGCAGGTCTGCCACCTCGACCTGCCGACTCCCGTGTGGCGGGAGCACGAGGGCCGGTTGTTGCGCCGGCTGGCCCGGCTCCTGCCCCCGGACGTCCGGGTACGCGCGATGACCGAGGTGCCCGCCGACTTCGACGCCCGGTTCTCGGCCACGTTCCGGCGCTACGAGTACCGGGTCACCGACGCCCCGTGGGGCGCCGAGCCGCTGCGCCGCGGGGACACCCTGGCCTGGCCGAAGCCGCTGGACCTGGCGGCCCTGAACGCCGCCGCTGCCGGGCTGGTGGGCGAGCACGACTTCGCCGCGTACTGCCGGCGCAAGGAGAACGCCACCACGCTGCGCGAGGTGACCCGGCTGGACTGGCGGCGCGACCCGGACGGGATCCTGGTCGCCACCGTGCAGGCCGACGCGTTCTGCCAGAACATGGTGCGCAGCCTGGTCGGGGCGATGCTGGTGGCGGGCGACGGGCGGCGGCCGGTCCAGTGGCCGGCCGGCCTGCTGACCCGCCGCGAGCGCTCCAGCGAGGTGACTGTGGCGCCCGCGCACGGCCTCGCCCTGGTCGCTGTGGGCTACCCGGGCGACCCGGCCGAGTACGCCCGCCGCGCCGAGGAGACCCGCCGGTTGCGGGTGCCGGTGGCCGAGGGCTGAGCCAGGCTCAGTCCGTGCCCCGCTGACCGGCGCTGTCCTCGGCCGAGTCGGCGTCGGGCTGCCCGGCCGTGCCGGCCGCCGCGCGACGGTCCAGCACACCCCGGTTGAGGTGCAGTTCGACCAGGTCGTACATGATCTCGCGGGCGGTCGCGTCGTCGCTCGGGATGCGTTCCCCGTCGGCGCGGGTGACCAGGCAGAAGGCGACGTAGTGTCCGCGTACCTGCCAGGCGACCCGGGCCGCGGCCTTCTCCACCGCGTCGGTGTCGTCGCCCGCCGCCATGCCACGGAACCGTCCCTGGCGCGCGTCGAGCAGCGGCCGGATGCGGTCGCGTACCCGCTGGGCGGTGGCCACGTCGGTGAGGTTGAACAGACCGGCGGTGATCAGGTGGTCGCCGTCGGGGGAGCGGAGCGTGCCCCGCACCACCTGGTTGCAGCCGAGCCGGACCAGCAGGTCGGCGATCTCGCCGGTGGCCGCGACCTGGCACTTCGTGCTGGCCTGGGTCTTCAGCACCCGGTAGGCCGGTTTCCCGTCGGTGACCACCAGGTCCTTGGTCGGGAAGACCTCCTTGGCGGTGAGCGACGCCTGGTCGGTGTCCCGGGAGTCCAGGTCGGTGCCGCCGGACGGCGTGCTCGACTCGGTCGGCTGCGGGGTCGGCTGGCCCGCCGGCGGCGTGGTGGTGCGTTCGTCGAGCAGGGCCGCGACGGCGAGCCCGGTGAGCGAGAGCAGGAGCAGTACGGCGGCGCCGCCGACGAGCGTCTGCCAGAACCGGCCGCCGCCGCGGCGTTCGGCGCGCCGGGTCCGGGGCAGTTCGGAGACGTCGGCGGCGCGGGCGGTGGGGCTGGCCGGGATCGGCACCGTCGGCCGGTTCGCCGCCGCCGGTACGGGTGCCGGCATGGGCGGCGCGGGGTGCGGCACCGGGGAGGGCTCCCGTGGTGGGGCGGGCCGTCCCGGTGTCGGCGCCGGGGCCGGGGGCGCCGGAGCGGGTGCGCGAGCGTCGTCCGCCACCGCCTGCCCGCCGGGATCGGCCTGCTCGGCCGCGCCGGTCGGCGGCGGCGCCGCTTGCGGGCGCGGCGGCGGGGGCAGCGACGGCGTGGGGAAGCGGGAACGTGACGGACCCGCGGGCGGAGGCGTGGCTGCGGGCCCGTTCGGGGCCGACCCGGGCTTCGGGTACTCCAGGAAGGCGTCCTCATCGGACTCGTACCGGTACACCATGTGGCATAGAGTAGGACTGATTGTCCCTTTCAGGGGTAATATCGGGAAATTCTGGCGGAGTGGCGTGCGACCCCGCCCGTGACACCGTCGCCGGAACCCCTGCGGCCCGGTGCGAGAATGCGGGCGTGACCGGCGACCACTACTTCACAGCTGAGCCCTCGACCCCGGCCCGCACCCGCGAGGTCGAGTTCACAGTCGCCGGGCGCGACTACACGCTCGCCTCGGCCGGCGGCGTCTTCTCCGCCGACCGGCTCGACCCGGGCACCGCCGTACTGCTGCGCAAGGCCGACCTGCCATCCGCCGACGTCACCGGTGTGCTGCTCGACATCGGCTGCGGCTTCGGCCCGATCACCTGCGTCCTGGCCACTGTCGCGCCGAAGGCCACCGTCTGGGCCGTGGACGTCAACGAGCGCGCCCGCGCCCTCACCACCGCCAACGCGGCAAGGGTCGGTGCCGCCGACCGGGTACGCGCCGTCGCGCCCGACGAACTGCCGGACGACGTCACCTTCGCCCAGATCTGGTCCAACCCGCCGATCCACATCGGCAAGCCGGAACTGCACGGCCTGCTGCTGCGCTGGCTGCCCCGCCTCGCCCCGGACGGCGTGGCCTGGCTGGTCGTCGCCCGGCACCTCGGCGGCGACTCGCTGCACCGCTGGCTGGTCGAGCAGGGCTGGTCGGTCGAGCGGCACGCCAGCCAGAAGGGCTACCGGGTGCTGCGGGTCACCCGGTAATCCGGTGTCGTCCACCGACCCGGCTCGGGCAGGATGCCCGCGTGGGATACGTGGACGTGGCAGGAGTAGGGCACATCCTCCCGGACGGGCGTGAGCTGTTCAGCGACGTGTCGTTCCGGGTCGGTGAGGGTGCCAAGGTGGCGCTGGTCGGCCCGAACGGCGCCGGCAAGACCACGCTGCTGCGGATGGTCGCCGGTGACCTGCCGGTGAAGACCGGCGCTGTCGCCCGCTCCGGTGGGCTGGGCGTGATGCGGCAGTTCATCGGCATGATCGGCGACGACTCCACGCTCGCCGACCTCGCCCTGTCGCTGGCGCCGCCGGCGCTGCGCGACGCCGGGCGGCGGCTCGCCGAGACCGAGGCGGCCATGCGGGCGGCCGAGGTCCGCGGCAAGTACAGCTCCGCCGCCGCCAAGACCCAGCTCGCGTACGCCGAGGCGCTGGCCGCCTGGGGCGAGACCGGCGGGTACGACGCCGAGGTCCTCTTCGACACCGTCGCCACCATCGTGCTCGACCTGCCCTGGGACAGCGCCCGGGAACGGCCGGTCCGCACACTGTCCGGCGGCCAGCAGAAGCGCTTCGCGCTGGAGCTGCTGCTGCGCGGCCCCGACGAGGTGCTGCTGCTCGACGAGCCGGACAACTTCCTCGACGTACCCGGCAAACGCTGGCTGGAGGCGCGCCTGCGCGAGTCGGGCAAGTCCGTGCTCTACGTCTCGCACGACCGGGAACTGCTGGCGCAGACCGCCGACCGGGTCGTCGCGGTGGAGGGCGGCAGCGCCTGGGTGCACCCGGGCGGCTTCGCGAGCTGGCACGAGGCACGGGTGGCCCGGCACGCCCGCCTCGACGAGCTGCGCAAGCGCTGGGACGAGGAGCACCAGAAGCTGCGCGAGCTGATGCTGATGTACAAGCAGAAGGCCGCGTACAACGACGGGATGGCCTCCCGCTACCAGGCCGCGCAGACCCGGTTGCGCAAGTTCGAGGAGGCCGGGCCGCCGCCCGTACCCCCGAAGGACCAGGACATCCGGATGCGCCTGACCGGCGGGCGGACCGGCAAGCGCGCGGTGATCGCCGAGCAGTTGGAGCTGGACGGCCTGACGTACCCGTTCGACCTGGAACTCTGGTACGGCGACCGGGTCGCGGTGCTGGGCGCGAACGGCACCGGCAAGTCTCACTTCCTGCGGCTGCTGGCCCGGGGCGGCACCGACCCGGAGCCGGGCAACACGCCTGTGGACGGCGCCGCCGCGCTCGCACCTGTCGCCCACGGCGGCGTGGTCCGGCTCGGCGCACGGGTCCGGCCCGGGCACTTCTCGCAGACCCACGACCGGCCGGAGCTGATGGGCAAGACGCTCGTCGAGGTGCTGTGGCGCGGCGACGACCACCGGGCCGGCATGGACCGGCACGCCGCGATGGCGGCGCTGTCCCGGTACGAGCTGGCCGGCCAGGGCGACCAGCGGTTCGGCACGCTCTCCGGCGGGCAGCAGGCGCGGTTCCTGGTGCTGCTGCTGGAGCTGTCCGGGGCCACGCTGCTGCTGCTCGACGAGCCCACCGACAACCTCGACCTGGCCTCGGCCGAGGCGCTGGAAGCCGGGCTGACCGCGTTCGAGGGGACTGTGGTCGCGGTGACACACGACAGGTGGTTCACCCGTACCTTCGACCGGTTCGTGCTGTTCCGGGGCGACGGCGACGTGGTGGAGACGCCGGAGCCGGTCTGGGACGTGGGGTGATCGACAGGGACCTGGCCGACCGGCTGTGCGCGGTGAACGGCGTGGTCGCGGTGGCGCTCGGCGGCAGCCGGGCCCGCGGCGACCACCGGCCCGACTCCGACTGGGACGTGGGCCTCTACTACCGGGGCGCGCCGGACCTGGCCGGGCTGCGCGCGGTGGCCGCCTCGATCGCCGACGGGCCGGTGGGCCTCACCGCCCCGGGCGGCTGGGGACCGTGGGTCGACGGGGGCGGCTGGCTGCGCGTCGGCGGGGTGGCGGTGGACTGGATCTACCGCGACCTGGACCGGGTGCACCGGGTCTGGGCGGACTGCCGGGCCGGCCGCTACACGGTCGAGGCGCAGGCCGGGCACCCGCTCGGCTTCTACTCGCACGCGTACGCCGGGGAGGTGGCGCTCGGGCGGGTGCTCGGCGACCCGACCGGTGAGCTGACCGCGCTGCGGGCCGAGACCGTCGACTACCCGCCCGCGCTCGGCGCCGCGCTGGTCGCCGGTGGCTGGGAGATCGGGCTGCTGCTCGACGGCGCCGCGAAGGGCGCCGCAGGGGGTGACGCCGGCTACGTGGCGGGCTGCCTGTTCCGGGTGGTCGGCGTGCTGGTCCACGCGCTGCACGGCCGGGCCGGACGGTGGCTGGTCAACGAGAAGGGCATGATCGTCTCCGCCGGGCGCCTGCCCGGTGCGCCGCCGGACTTCGCCGAGCGGGCGCAGGCGCTGCTGGGCGCGGTGGGGCGTACCCCTGAGGAACTGGCGGCGACGATCGGTGCCGCCCGGATGCTGGTCGACCAGGTGCTGCCGCTGCCCGGATGACACCCGGGCAGCGGGCATAGGGTGGATCTCGTGAGTGAGATGACCTATCGCCGGCTGGGCGACTCCGGGCTCGTGGTGTCAGTGGTCGGTATCGGCTGCAACAACTTCGGCCGCAAACTCGACCTCGACGGCACCCGGGCGGTGGTGGACGCCGCGCTCGACGCCGGGATCAACTTCTTCGACACCGCCGACATCTACGGCGAGCCGCAGGGCGCCTCCGAGGAACTGCTCGGCCAGGCGCTCAAGGGCCGCCGCGACGACGTGGTGGTGGCCACCAAGTTCGGCATGGACATGAACGGCGCGAACGGGCCGGACCACGGCGCCCGGGGCGCCCGCCGCTACATCGCCCGCGCGGTCGAGGCGTCGCTGCGCCGGCTCGGCACCGACCACATCGACCTGTACCAGATGCACGAGCCCGACCCGGGCACCCCGATCGACGAGACGCTCGCCGCGCTGGACGACCTGGTGACCGCCGGCAAGGTGCGCTACCTCGGCAACTCCAACTTCGCCGGGTGGCAGATCGCCGACGCCGACTGGACCGCGTCGTCGCAGGGGCGTACCCGGTTCATCTCCGCGCAGAACCACTACTCGCTGGTGGAGCGCGGGGTGGAGGACGAGGTGATCCCCGCCTGCGAGCGGTTCGGCCTCGGCATGCTGCCGTTCTTCCCGCTCGCCAACGGGCTGCTCACCGGCAAGTACAAGCGCGGCGAGGCGCCCCCGGCGGGCAGCCGCCTGGCCGGTGGCGGCCGGTACGCCGAGCGGCTGGCCGCCGCGCGCTGGGACGTCATCGAGGCGATCGAGGCGTACGCGGCCGAGCGCGGCATCAGCATGCTCCAGGTGGCGATCGGCGGCCTGGCGGCCCGTCCCGCCGTGACGTCGGTGATCGCCGGCGCCACCACTCCCGACCAGGTGAAGGCCAATGCCGAAGCCGGGACGTGGCAGCCGTCCGACGAGGACCTGACCGCCTTGGACGCCATCCTCTGACCGTCCCTGCCGGTACATACGCGCCCGCTCGCGCGTTGGGGGTGCGCTCGCTCGTCGGCGTGCGAGCGTCGGGGCTTGCCCCGCGCGGCGTGCGCCCACAGACACTTATGGCGTTCCACTCGCGACTGAATCTGGCGACGAGTGGAACGCCGTGGGTGTCTGTGGGCCCTCTTGACACCCATACCGTTCCACTCATCGTG